>JAFGQF010000189.1 GCA_016935775.1 Caldifarciminota bacterium | reverse complement strand
TTCTGCAGGAGCGCCCACTTCGCGTCGGTGTGGCGCTGGATCTCGGCGATGATCTCCTTGCCCTCGGGCCGGGTGAACAGGTGGCGGCCCGCAGGCACCCGCCGGCCGCCGGTCCCGAGTCGCGGCTGCTTCCGGTAGAAGTCAATACCCGAGGCCGATTTCCCGGCCGCGGCGCCCAGTTCGGCCAGCGGCAAGTCCTCGTATCTGGCCCTGACTGATATCCCCGGGTCCTCTATCCGACCCGCCCATCTTGCCGGTATTCCCTTGACAAGAATTGGTCTGCACGATATACTCGGCGTGAGGCCGGGCAGGGTGACTCGGCACTCGAGCAGTCGTCGGCGCCGTCATGCCCTATGCCGGCCGGACCGACAGCCCGGACTGAGAGCGCCCGGGGCGGACAGGCCTTTGTCAGCCAGAGGGCATCGGCGGGCCTGTCAGCCAAGTCCCGGCCGAGTGGCGGCCGGGGAAAGCGCCAGTTGGACCTCGGCCCTGAACCGCGAATCGACACCGGGCCGGTCCGGGCTTGCAGGAGCATGCGGTTGTCAGGGTCAGGTCTGCTTCTGACCCGTGCGGGACGATCAGAAGCACGGATGCGTACCCGCCGGGCGGGAACGCCGGACAGGAATCCGGACTCGTTCCCGACCGAACCGAAGGAGGAGCGTGATGAGACACATCGCGCAGACCGCGTGCATCGCCGCGCTGGTGGTCGTCGGCGTCGGTCACGGCTGGGAAAAGTACTGGGACTGCTGGGGCACGTTCGGGACCCGGCCGTCGCAGACCCGAATGCTCCAGATCCTGCCGTACAGTGCGGCTCCCGAGAACCAGTACACCGTCCACGTCGCGTTTGACAACAGCGGCATCAAGTACGACTACTCAACCGACGATGGTGAAACGTGGCTCGGCGAGATGGAGGTCCCGAGCGGTGCGGGATTCGGCAACTGGTATCCGGGGCTGCGCGTGTCACCGGACGACCACGCCTGGCTGTGCAAGCTCAACAACTACGTGGCCTACGAGGGGTTCGAGCTTGCCGTCCAGCGCCGCTGGCCCCCGCAGCCCGGCGAGCCAAACTGGTACTTCGACACCAAACACACCGGACAGCTCTGGCCCTGCGCCCCGGCAACCGCGCTGAGCAGCGGCGTGGATGTGGCCGTGTCGCCGCCGCCCGGGTCGGAGTTTGACGGCCAGCCGATGGTCTACGCGGTACTGACCGTGCAGTCGGACGACCCGCACGAAGCCCAGCTGCTGTTCGTCGCGGTCGACACGCTGTACCAACTACCCTACTACCAGAAAGTGCTGGCGACGGCACCCTACGGCCACGACTTCCAGCCGTCCATCGACCACACGCCCGGCGACCTCGTGCACGTCGCCTACCGCGACGACGACGGCCGAATCTGGTACCGGACCTGGGTGACCTTCTGCACTCCCGACTGGCTCCGGCAGGGCACGTCCCCGGTATGGGACGCTCCGCGCCAGGTATCGGGGTCGATGTTTGAGCCCGCGTCCCAGCCTTCAATCGACGCGGACGGCGAGAAGGTCTATTGCGTCTGGCGCGGGCCGAACGAGAACTCAATCGACATCGGCGAGGTCTATCGCCGGGCGCGATACCTGTACGAATGGCCGCCGCGGTGGCGGGAGCACCTGAACATAAGCCAGTCCCCCGGAATCGAGTCGGGCAGTCCCCAGTGCCACACCGGCACGACCGTCATCTGGCAGGAGCAGCTCGGGGGTCCGGGCGGCGATTTCGAGGTCATGGTGCGCTGGACTCCCGGCACCACCTTCCAACTCTCCGGAGACCCGGGCTTCAACTGCCGGTGGCCGCACGTCGCGGTGGTCAACCCGGTCCCGCCGAACATCATCAAGTTTCGGACCTACGCCCTGTGGACCGAGGTCGACCACGAGTACCCCGAAAACTGGCGCGCCCACTATCGCTACTACACCTTCGTCCCGCACTTCGGCGGGGGCGACGAATACCCGAGTTACCTGTCAGCAGCACTGGGCGAGCAGAATGCCTCGCCGTACTGCCTTGCCCGGGACGGCTACCGGGTCTATCCCGAGGCGTCCGTGGACTACGCCCGAGGGTCGCTGCAGTACAGCCTCCCCTATCTTGACCCGCTCCGGGACTACCTCGCCGAGTTCGTGGTCTACAACGGCGAGGAGGAGGCCGTCACCGAGAAGTTCCTGATCGGCGGCCTGAACGTCGGGTCACTGGAGGTGCCCGTCGGGTCATGGGATACGCTGTACTTGCCGATACCGAAGGCAGCCCGGCGGACCGGCAAGGCGCTGGTCGATGTCGAACGCGCCAGCGGCCTGGTGACATGCCTGGCCGGACTCAGGGTCTTTGAGTACCAGTCCTGCAACGGCGATGGCCAGGCCGGGTCCACAGGGTCCATACTCGGACTGCTCAGGGCGGTGCCGAACCCGTACCACGAGCGTTGCCTGCTGCAGCTTCGGGGCGCTGGCCCGGCGTCCCTTGTCGAGGTGTTCGACGTGAACGGGCGCCTGGTCCGCACCCTGCCGACGGCCGGTGGCACGGCGTCGTGGGACGGCAGGAACGAGCAGGGCGCAGACCTTGCACCCGGGGTCTACTGCTGCCGGATCACCGGCTCCCCGGAGGGCCAGTGCGTCAAGATAGTCAAACGCTAGCCGGCAAAGCAGCGCGGGGAGGGGCTTCCCCCCTCCCCGCGTGGGTGTGTCTCGCCCTGATGCTGGCGGCCCCGTCGACCGGGCCAACACACGCAACGGAGCTCAGGCTTAAGCGGATCGTGTACCGCGACCACTCGGTAAGCACCGGCAGCTTCAAGTTCCACCCGGTCGCCGACGTCGACCACGACGGCCGGCTCGAGATGGCCTACATGACCGGCCGCATCGACAGCCTGCCGGCCAATCCCCAGCGCTGGGAGCTGGGTCGGTTCCTGCCCTTCAACCGCTGGGAGGTGCTGCACTCCGACACCGCGCCCTTCCCCCCGCCCAACGGGATGCACCGGGGCTACTTCATGCCGGGCGAGTTCGGCGACTTTGACGGCGACGGCCTGGTCGAGTTGGTCGGACACAACTGGATATTCGGCGACACCTCCTGCCCGTCGGTCATCTGCGCCCTGGAGCAGACCACCCCGACCGGGCTCCCGACCGAGCCCACCTGGCAGTACCAGATTTCCGAATGGGGGTCGCTGTACCAGCCGATCAAGCTGCGCGGCGACCTGGACGGCGACAGCCTGTCCGACCTGCTGAACACGACCGACTCGACCGAGTCCAGCCTGATGCTCGAGGCCTGCGGCGACAACCAGGTCCGGCCGGTCTGGACATCGGAGCGCCAGGTGACCGACTACGGGCTGGCGTTCGGCGACTTCGACCTGGACGGCAGGCAGAACTTCGTCGGCGGCTGGTCGTACTGGTCCGGCCGGGTGATGGTCTGGGAGAGCACCGGGGACAACCGGTACGAGCAGGTCTGGTCCGACTCGGTGGGCTGGCCCAACGGCGGGCTGGACTGCTTTTCGGGCAACGATGTCAACCGGAACGGCAAGCCCGAGTTCTTCATGCCGTTCGCCCGCAGCACCGGCGGCAACTCGTGGAAGTGCTACCTCTACATGTGGGAGATGACCGGCGACGATGAGTACGCCCGCGTGCTGGTGGACTCGGGCGCCCGCCAGGTATCCAATCCCATCGGCCGCGCGCTGTGCGCGGACCTGGACGCGGACGGCGTCGAGGAGGTGCTCTGGAACACTGTCCAGCACGTCGGGGTGTACCAGGCGGTGACGGCGACCGAGTTCGAGCGGGTCGCGTCCTGGAACAACCACCACCGCCCGGACCCGAGCAGCCTGACCATCAACGCTGCCGACGTCAACTACAACGGCTACACCGACCTGCTGGTGGCCGGCGAGTTCAAGCTGTCGGTCCTGGAGGTCGAGGCGGTCCGGGTCCTGGGCCCGAACAGCGGCGAGGCCCTGCTGCCCGGGGACACCTGCCTGGTCCGGTGGGAGACCTATGACCCGCCGCCCTGCGACTCGGTTTCGCTCTTCCTGCGCACCGACACCAGCTACCGGCTGGACACGATCGTCACCGGGCTGGCGCCGGCGGACACGCCCTATGCCTGGGTGGTGCCGGACGTCCGGGCCGAGTCGGCCTGGGTGATGGCGGTCGCCTTTGGCCCGGGCTGGCAGTACGACGAATGCGACCGGCCGCTGACCATCGGCGTGCCTGGCATCACCGAGCAGGGCCGGTCCGCCTGGCGACAATGGAACCCGCCCACCGTACTGCACGGCCGGCTGCTCGTGCCTGCCGGAGTGAAGGCGGTCCTGCTCGACCCCGCGGGCCGGAGGGTGGCGTTGCTCGACCCGGGCGAGAACGACCTGCGCAGACTCGCGCCCGGAGTGTACTTCATCCGGCCCGAAGGCCCGGCCGCGGACAACCGGCCGCGCAAGGTCATCTTTGCCCGGTAGCCGGTACGGAAACCGGCCGGTCCGGGGCAGGAACACCGGCCGGCCGAGTATCTGCGGATCGCGGCCCGCCGGTCGCCCTCCCCGCGCGCCCGCCCCGGCCCGCCCGGCCGCTGGCAGGCGCGGGAAAAACCGGCGGGCCGGCCTCCGGGCCGGCCCGCGTCATCGGTCGCCTGAACAGGTTCTAACCGAAGGCCTCGGCCTTCTTCTGCAGGAGCGCCCACTTCGCGTCGGTGT
>JAFGQF010000030.1 GCA_016935775.1 Caldifarciminota bacterium | reverse complement strand
TCGGCGGGGTCGGGATGAGCGGCATCGCGCTGTTGCTCAAGAATCTCGGTTTCGTGGTGTCGGGTTCGGACCTGGCCGAGGGCGCGACGACAAGGCGGCTGGCCGAGTGCGGTGTGCGGGTCAGCGTCGGTCATGCGGCCGAGAACTGCCGCGACGCCGAGGTGGTTGTCTTCTCGAGCGCGGTCGGCGGCGACAACCCGGAGCTGGCCGCGGCCCGGGAGCGGGGCATCCCGGTCATCCGGCGGGCCGAGATGCTGGCCGAGTTGATGCGGCTCAAGTTCGCCATCGCGGTCTCGGGCAGCCACGGCAAGACCACCGTCACGTCGATGACCGGCCACCTGCTCGAGCGGGCCGGGCTCGACCCGACCACGGTTGTCGGCGGCCGGGTGCAGGGCGCCGGCGACGGGGCGCGGCTCGGCCAGTCCGAGTACCTGGTGGCCGAGGCCGACGAGAGCGACCGGTCGTTCCTGCTGCTTTACCCGTCGGTCGCGGTGGTCACCAACATCGAGCCCGAGCACCTGGACTGCTACCGTGACCTGGCCGACCTGAAGCGGGAGTTCTCGCGGTTCGTCAACCGGGTGCCGTTCTACGGCAGCGTGGTGCTGTGCACGGATTCGCCCGCGGTGCGGGCAATTCAGCGCCGGGTCAAGCGCCGGGTGGTGACCTACGGGCTCGAGGGCCAGCCCGACCTCCGGGTCAGGGATTTGCAGCTCTACGGCTTCAGTTCGGCGTTCACCCCGGTCTTCCGGGGCAGGGAGCTGGGCCGGTTCAGCGTCGGGATGCCGGGCGCGCACAACGTCCAGAACGCGCTCGCGGCGATCGCGGTCGGGCTCGAGCTGGGTATCGAGCCGGGCGTCATCGAGACGGCGCTGGCGACCTTTGCCGGCGTGCACCGCCGGCTCGAGAAGCTGGGCGAGAAGAACGGCGTCCGGGTCTTCGACGACTACGGTCACCACCCGACCGAGGTGCGGGTGACGGTCGAGGCGCTGCGCCGCGCGGTCGGCGGCGCGCGGCTCTGGGTGGTCTTTCAGCCGCACCGCTACACCCGTACCCGGTCGCTGGCCACCGAGTTCGGCACGGTTTTCGACCCGGCCGACGAGCTGGTGGTCACCGGGATTTACGCAGCGTCCGAGTCGCCGATACCGGGCGCGGACGAAACCGCGATAATCGAGCAGGTGAGGAAACTGGGCCGGGCCGGGCTCGCGGTGCACCATCTGCCCGACATTGACGAGGTTCCGGGTTTCCTGAAAGGGCGGCTCGAGCCGGGAGCGGTCGTGCTCACGCTCGGGGCCGGGAGCATATGGCAGACTGGCGAAAAGATATTGGCGACGCTCTAGCCGGGGCCGCGGCCGCGGTCCGGCGGGACGAGCCGCTGGCGCGGCACACCACCTTTCGCATCGGCGGCCCGGCCGAGGCCTGGGTCGAGGCGATGGACGAGGCCGCATTGCGGGCCGTGCTGGCGTTCTGCCGCGAGCAGGACGTGGACCTGACACTGCTGGGTCGCGGTTCCAATGTCCTGGTCTCGGACCAGGGCATCCCGGGCGTCGTGCTCGTCCTCGCGGGCCGGTTCGAGGCGGTGAGGGTCGAAGGCGACAGGGTCGTTGCGGGCGGGGCCGCCCTGCTGGACTCGATCGCGGCGATGGCCGAGCAGGCCGGGCTGGCCGGGGCCGAATTCCTGGCCGGCATTCCCGGGACGCTGGGCGGCGGGTTCCGGACCAACGCGGGCGCGTTCGGCAGGTCGCTGTCCGACGTCATCGTCGCCGCCAAGGTCGTGGATTGCTCCGGGAGGGAGCGAACCCTGACCGGCGACGAACTCGCTGCCGGCTACCGCCGGCCGCTGGCCGGGCAGGATGTGATTGTTGTCGAGGCCGAGCTCGGGCTCGGCTTCGGGCCGGGCGAGCCGTGCGCGGCGGTGCGCGAGCGGCGCTGGGACAAGCAGCCGACCGACCCGTCGGCCGGGTCGTTCTTCCGCAACCCGCCGGGCGACCACGCCGGGCGGCTGATCGAGGCCTGCGGGCTCAAGGGCCGGCGGGTCGGGGACGCGATGGTGTCCGAGAAGCACGCCAATTTCCTGGTGAACACCGGCCTGGCCCGCTGCGCCGACGTGCTCGAGCTGGCGCAGCAAGTCAAGGCCCTGGTCGAGGAACAGAGCGGCATCGAACTCGAAGAGGAAGTCCAGATCCTCCCGCGCGAGAGGAGGCGTTGAGATGGCAAAGCCAATCAGGACCGCGGCAATCGACATCGGCGCGACCAAGGTGGTCTGCCTGGTCGCGGAAACCGACAGCACCAAGAAGACGACGGTGCTCGGATGCGGCATCGCGCCGGCCGAGGGCTTTCGTCAGGGCGTGGTCATCAGCCTGGAGAAAGCGACCGACTCGGTCGCCCAGGCGGTGGCCGCGGCCGAGGAGCAGGCCGGCGGCAAGGTGAAGACCTGCCCGACCTTTGTCGGCATCAACGGCCAGCACCTGAAACATATCTCGGGGCTGGGCTCGGTGCCGGTGCGGCGGCCGGACCGGGGCATCAACTCCCGCGACATCCGCGACGTCATCAACCAGGCCCAG
>JAFGQF010000188.1 GCA_016935775.1 Caldifarciminota bacterium | reverse complement strand
GGGACCGAAGCAGACGCTCACGGTCGCGCGTGGCGCGCGGGTGTGGCCGGGAGCGGTTATCTCGACCGAGACCGGGCCGGTGTTCATTGACCGGGACGCCGAGGTGCGGCCCGGGAGTTTCGTCGAGGGGCCGTGTTTCGTCGGCGCCGGCTCGGTGGTTGACGGGGCGAAGGTGCGGCCGGGATGCTCGTTCGGTCCGGGTTGCCGAATCGGCGGCGAGGTCGAGGCGTGCGTGTTCCAGGGGTTTGCGAACAAGCACCACGACGGCTTTCTCGGCCACAGCTTTGTCGGCGAGTGGGTGAACCTCGGGGCCGGGACCACGAACTCGGACCTGAAGAACGCCTACCAGCCGGTGAGCGTGACGCAGCGGGGCCGAGCGACCGGCACCGGGTTGCTGAAGGCGGGTTGTTTCTTCGGCGACCACGCCAAGGCGGCCATCGGCTCGCTGTTCAACACCGGCGCGGTTGTCGGGACGTTCGCCAACTGGTTCGGGGCCGGGCTGTCGCCGAAGGAGATTTCCACCTTCGCCTGGGGCGCGAGGGGGCGCTGGCAGGCCGCTGACGCGGTGGCGACCGCGCGGGCTGTGATGGCGCGGCGCGGCCGGGCGTTGAGCACGGAGTACGAGCGGCTGCTCAGGCGGCTGCAGCGCCGAAGCCGGGGCTAGCGCGATGGCGCTGGACGTCGGCGTCGATATCGGCGGCACCAATATCAAGCTGGGAGTGGTGGACGCGGGCGGCCGGGTGGTCGCGCGCAGCCGGTTGAAGACCGAGGCCGGCAAGGGGCCGCGCCAGGCGCTGGAGCGGGTTGCCAGGGGTATCGCGCGGTTCCGCGAGAAGCACGCCGTTGGTTCGGTGGGGGTGGGCATCGCCGGCCTGGTGGACCACGAGTACGGGATTGTCCGGGTGCCGCCCAACCTGCCGGGCTGGCACGGGACCGCGGTGAAAGCGGAACTCGCGGAGTTGACCGGGCTCGGGGTCCGGGTGACCAATGATGTCAATGCCGTCTGTCTCGGTGAGTGGCTGTTCGGCGCGGGCCGGGGGTGCGACGACCTGTTCTGCCTGACGCTGGGTACCGGGGTCGGGGGCGCGGCGGTCGTCGCCGGCCGTTTGCTGCTCGGCGCCAACGGCGCGGCCGGCGAACTCGGGCACACGGTGATATTCGGCAACGGGCTGCCGTGCCGGTGCGGCGGCCGCGGTTGCCTGGAACGTTACGTCGGGGCGGAGTACCTTGTCAAGCGGGCGCGTGCCCGGGTGAAGGCGCAGGTGAAGCGGGTGAGCAGCCACCGCGACCAGATGCCGCTCTTTGGCGGGCTGCAGCCCGAGCGGCCGAGCGTGCTGGCTTCGCTGCCGGCTCGCCGGCTCGACCCCGAGGCGATCGGTCGGTCGGCGCGGGCGGGCGACAAGCTCGCGCTGGAGCTGGTTGATGAGCTGGGTGAGTACGTCGGGCTCGGGCTGGTGAACGTCGTGGCGCTGTTCGACCCGGGGCGAATCGTCATCGGCGGCGGGCTGGCCGGGCTGGGCGAGCCGCTGTTCAAGGCGGTGCGCCGGACCGTCAACCGCCGGGGCCAGCTGTTCGACGGCCGGCGGCTCGAGATTGTCGGGGCGGGTTTGGGCGGGGACGCAGGGGTCGTGGGAGCGAGCCGGCTGGGGCGCCTGCCGGGCTAGACCTTCTGCATCAGGAAGTCCCAGAAATTCTGCCGCCCGGCGCGGCGGCGCATGATGAAGCTGCCGTCCTGGATGAACGGCCGGAATTCCTGGGCGTAGTAGAGCCGGCGCTGGGCGGTGTTGGTCCCGTACCAGGTGCGGCCCTCGCGCAGGATGCGGTGCAGGGTTTCATCGTAGTTGCCCTCGATGGTCTCGAATCGGTGCTTGAGCAGGGTCACGAGCATCGCCACGTGGCGCGGGTAGGCAACCACCCAGTTTGACCGGTTTTTGTGCGCCAGCGCCACCACCAGTTCGAGCATGAACGGCGAGTAGTTGCGGCCGCGGAAGCGCGGGCGCATATAGGCGCGGGTCAGTTCCCAGCATTTCTCGTCGCGGCCCTCGGCGTCCTGCCAGCGCGGGTCGATCTTGTCGTAGCCCATGTACTCTTCCCCCGACTCGGCAGAGCCGAAGTAGACCTCGAAGATGTCGTCGTTGGTGACGGGGTCGTGGTAGCGGCGGAACGAGAACCAGTGGTCGTCGATAACCAGGTCGGGCTTTGGGTAGATGATCTTGGCCTCGGGCTTGGTCTTGAGGTAGCGGTCGAATTCTTCGATGGTCCGGCAGGGTACGACCTCGACGATGCGCCGCACCCATTCCTGCCAGGTCTTGCGCTCGAGCATCTACTCTCCCTGGGCTCCGTTGCTCAGCTTGCCGAGCAGGTCCTCGAGTTGCGCTTCATCCTGGACCAGCACCTTGCGTGACTTCGACCCCACATACGGCCCCACTATACCAGATTCCTGCAACTGGTCAATGATTCTCCCGGCCCGCGCCCAGCCGACGTCGAGCCGGCGCTGGAGCATCGAGACCGAGGCTTCCTTGTGGCGGACGACGATGCGGGCGGCGTCGGCGAACTTCTCGTCGAGCTTGCGCTCGCGGTCGCGCTGTTCCTGCTCGCGCTCGTGTTCCTCGAGCGCGCCCGAGCGAACCTCGGGCAGCGGCTCGTGGTAGTCGAGCCCCATCAGTTCGTCGGCGACCTCGTCGGGCAGGATCTCGGCGATGACCTCGCGCTTGCGCCGCGAGCCGGCCTTGCTCTTGTCGTAGAGCACGTCGACGACATCGCGCTCGACCAGCGCGCGCGCGCGTTCCTCGGGGTCCTCGACCCGGCCCTTGAGAAGCTGGGCAAGGTAGGCGGCGGTCCAGAGGTTGACGATGCGGATGTTGGCCTGGGCCGAGATGAAGCTGCCGTGCAGGCGGATCGGGTCACCCTTGCCCGGGGGCAGGAAGAGCATGTCGCCCCGGCCGAGCAGGGCCTCGGCGCCGTTCTGGTCGAGGATGGTGCGCGAGTCGGTTTTCGAGGCGACCTGGAACGCGATGCGGCAGGGGAAGTTGGCCTTGATGAGCCCGGTGATGACGTCCACCGACGGCCGCTGGGTGGCGAGCACGAGGTGGATGCCGACCGCGCGCGACATCTGGGCCAGCCGGGTGATGCGCTGTTCGATCTCGGTCGGCGCGCGCAGCATCAGGTCGGCCAGTTCGTCGATGACCACGACGATGTAGGGTTTGGGCTCGCGGCCGGCGTCCTTCGCCCGTTCGTTGTAGGAAGCGATGTCGCGCACCCCGAGCTCGGCGAACTGGCCGTAGCGGACCTCCATTATCTTGACGACCTCGTTGAGCTCGCGGACGGCGTGGTCCGGGTCGGTGGTGGTCCGGTTGAGCAGGTGGGGAATCGAGTTGTAGACCGGCAGTTCGAGCTGCTTCGGGTCGATGGTCAGGAACCGTACCTGCTGGGGCGAGCTGCGGTAGATGATCGAGGAGATGATCGAGTTGATGCAGACCGATTTGCCCGAGCCGGTGGTGCCGGCGATGAGGATGTGGGGCATCCGCGCGAGGTCGGCGCAGAACGGCTCGCCGGTGATGGTCGTGCCCAGCGCGAACCCGAGCGGGCTCTGCTGCTCGCGGAAGGCGTCGGAGGTCAGCGTGTCGTGCAGGTGGACGGTACTGCGCTCGCGGTTCGGTATCTCTATGCCGACCGCGTTCTTGCCGGGAATCGGCGCCAGGATGCGGATGCGCTCGGCCGAGAGCGCCAGCGCCAGGTCCGCCTCGAGCGCGCCGATGCGCTGGATCTTGATGCCCGGCCCGGGCTCGAATTCGAAGCGGGTGATCATCGGGCCGGACTGGATGCTCGATACGCGGCCTTCGACCCCGAACTGCTGCAGCTTGTCGAGCAGCAGTTCGGCTTCGCGCCGCGCCTCGCGCGGGTCTTTGAAGAACTGGTCGTCCGCGCCCGGCTTGTCGAGCTGCTCCAGGAATTGCTGCTGGAACTTGCCGAGGTTGTAGTCCGGCCTGGGCCGGGG
>JAFGQF010000187.1 GCA_016935775.1 Caldifarciminota bacterium | reverse complement strand
GGTCGGGCCGCTGACCGTGCGGATGATGGTGGTCGCGCGGTGAAGGACCGGGTCCAAGGGGTCGAGGGTCCGAGGGTGGCGGATGGGGAGCAGAGCAGTCGAACCCCGTTCACCGGGACCCTTGAATTCTCGAACCCTTCCCGTCTTCTTGACTGTCCGTGACCCGGTTCTAGAATCACGCACCCGATGAAGTTCATCGCCGACCTGCATATCCACTCGCGTTACTCGCGCGCGACCAGCAAGGAGATGGACATCCCGATGATCGCCCGCTACGCGGAGAAGAAGGGCATCGGGCTGGTGGCGAGCGGCGATTTCACCCACCCGGCCTACCGGCAGTCGCTTGCCGAGAACCTGGAACCGGTCGGCAACGGGCTGTTCCGGCACGGGGACACGCACTTCATCCTCAACGTCGAGGTGAACAACATCTACTCGGCCCACGGCAGGCTGCGGCGGCTGCACAACCTGCTGTTCGTGCCGAGCTTGGAGACCGCCGAAGCGGTGGCCGGGTTCCTGGGCAAGTACGGCAAGCTCGAGTCGGACGGCCGGCCGACGCTGTCGATATCGAGCTACGAGATGCTCGCCCGGCTGCTGGAAACGGACGAGGAGGCCTTCCTGGTCCCGGCGCACATCTGGACGCCGTGGTTCTCGCTCTACGGCTCGAACTCGGGGTTCGACACCATCGAGGAGTGTTTCGGCGACCTGAGCGACCACATCTTCGCGGTCGAGACCGGGCTGTCGTCCGACCCGCCGATGAACTGGCGGCTGTCGGCGCTGGACAGCCGAACCCTGGTGTCGAACTCGGACGCCCATTCGCCGAGCCGGCTGGGCCGGGAGGCGAACGTCTTCGACTGCGAGCTGTCGTTCCGCGGCGTCAAGGACGCGCTCAGGACCGGGGACCGGAACAGGTTCCTTTACACCATCGAGTTCTTCCCGGAGGAGGGCAAGTACCATTATGACGGGCACCGGGCCTGCGGGGTCTGCCTCGCGCCCGAGGAGGCGGCGCTGAACAACGACCTGTGCCCGGTCTGCGGCCGGAAGCTGACGGTCGGGGTGCTGCACCGAGTTATGGAACTTGCCGACCGCAAGCCCGACGAGGTGCCGCAGGACCGGATACCATACCGGAGCCTGGTGCCGCTCGAGGAAGTGGTGTCCGAGGCCGTCGGCAAGGGCCGGGACACGCAGTCGGTGCAGGCGGTGTACGGCCGGCTGGTCGAGGAGCTGGGCAGCGAGTTCGAGGTCCTGCTCGAGGCAAGCCCGGACGAAATCGCCCGGCACTCGGACGAGCGGGTCGCCGAGGGAGTGGACCGGATGCGCCAGGGCAGGGTCGAGAAGAAACCGGGGTTCGACGGCGTGTTCGGGGTCATCAGCGTGCTGCCCGGCAGCAACAAGACGGCCGAGGACGACGCCACCGTGCCCGAGAGCGGGCAGCTGGGACTCTTCTAGGACAAGGATGAGGGATGAATGTGAGGGATGAGCAGGACACCGAGTCCCGAGTCCGGCACTCGACCCCTGGACCCCTTGACTCCTTGGACCCTTCCCACTGATGAAGCGTCTCTGGGCGCCGTGGCGGGGCGAGTACATCCGTACCGCTGTCGACCAGTGCAGAAGCGGCATGCGGCAGTGCTTTTTCTGCCGGTTGCTGGCCGAGAACGATGATGAAGCCAACCTCGTGCTCGTGCGTGGCCGGGGCGTTTTTGTCGTGATGAACCGCTACCCTTACAACAACGGCCACCTGATGGTCGCGCCGAACCGGCACGTCGGCGACTACGAGAGGCTCACCGCCACCGAGCACGCCGAAATCGCCCGGCTGGTGCGGGCCTCGATCCGCGCGCTCCGGCTGGCGATGAAGCCGCACGGCTATAACATCGGGATGAACCTGGGCCGGGCCGCGGGAGCGGGGGTGATCGACCATCTCCATGTCCACGTCGTGCCGCGCTGGAACGGCGATGCCAATTTCATGCCGACCTTGGCCGGCACCAAGGTCATCGGCGAGCACCTGCACGATACCTGGCGAGCGCTGCGGCCGCTGCTGCGCGTCCGCAAGGGCAACTGAGAGAGGAGAGCCGATGTCGGAAGTCCGGCGTGACATCATCACCGATACCTGGGTGATAGTCGAGACCGACCACCAGGACGTGCCGCGCGACCACCTGAAGTCGCTGCGCAAGCCGCCCGCCTGCCCGTTCTGCGCGGGCAACGAGGCGATGACCCCGCCCGAGGTCTGCGCGGTGCGGCCGGAAGGCGGACCCAACGGGCCGGGCTGGCAGGTGCGGGTGATCCCCGACCGGCGGCCGGTGCTGCGCATCGAGGGCAGGCTCGAGCGCGTCGGGGTCGGCATCCACGACATGGTCACCGGCGTCGGCGCCAACGAGGTGGTGGTCGAGGCGCCGGAGCACCTCACCGACTTCTCCCGGCTCGAAGATGGCCAGGTCGAGCTGGTGCTCAGGACCTGGCGCGACCGGCTGGTGGACCTGTACCGCGACCAGCGGTTCCGCTACGTGCTGGTTTTCAAGGACCACGGGACGCTCGCCGGCGGCTCGACCATCGAGCACGTCCACTCGCAGATAATCGCCCTGCCGGCCACACCGCGCCGGGTGAAGGACCAGCTCGAAGGCGCCCGCAACTACTACGACTACAAGGAGCGCTGCATCTTCTGCGACATCCTGCAGGACGAGCTGCGGGTCGGCGACCGGGTGCTGCTCGAGACCGAGCGGTTCGCGGTCTTCGCGCCCTACGCCTCGCGGCTGCCGTTCGAGCTGCGGGTGATGCCGCGGCGGCACTGCTTCAGCTTCGCCGAGTCGGCGGACGACGAGTTCCGCGACCTGGCCGGCGTGCTCAAGCGGACGCTGGGCGCGCTCTACCGGGCGCTCGACGACCCTCCCTACAACCTGGTGCTGCACACCGCGCCCAACCTGCTGCCCCACGAGGGCTACTGGGCGACCGTGCGGAACGACTACCACTGGTTCATCGAGGTCGTCCCGCGGGTGCGGCGCACCGACGGGTTCGAGTGGGGCTCGGGGTTCTTCATCAACCCGGTCGCGCCCGAGCGGGCGGTGGCGCTGCTCAATGAGGTGCTGTGATCAAGGCGGTGGTGTTCGACGTCGACAACACGCTGGTCGACTTCATGAAGTTCAAGCGGGC
>JAFGQF010000186.1 GCA_016935775.1 Caldifarciminota bacterium | reverse complement strand
CTCGCGGCCGGCGGCCGGACCATCGCGGTGCTGGGTTGCGGCATCGACCAGGTCTACCCGCCCGAGAACCGCCGGCTGGCGGCCGAAATCGCCGAATCCGGGGCGGTGCTGAGCGAGTTTGCGCCCGGCACCGGGCCGCTGGCGATGAACTTCCCGCGCCGCAACCGGGTCGTCGCCGGGCTGGCCCGGGCCGTGGTCGCGGTCGAGGCGGGCGAGAAGTCGGGCGTGCTCAACACCGCGGCCTGGGCCGGGGACCTCGGCCGCGACGTCTACGCCGTGCCCGGCCGGGTTGACGACGGCCACAGCGCCGGCACCAACCGGCTGCTGCGCGAGGGCGCGCGGCCGCTGCTCGAAACGGCCGACGTGCTGCGCGACCTCGGGGTCGCGCTCCACCTCGAGGAGCGGGCCGCGCTCGACCTGGCCGAGGACGAGCCGCCGGTACTCGAACGGCTCTCCGGCGACCCACAGCACGTTGACGAGCTGGGCCAGGACCTCGGGCTGCCGATGCCGGTGCTGCTGGGCGTGCTGATGCGGCTCGAGGTGAAGGGGCTGGTCCGGCAACTGCCGGGCAAGTTCTTTGTCCGGAACGGCTAGCCGGGCTCGAAGTCGAGCGCGATGTCGGCCGCCGGGGCCGAGTGGGTGAGCGCGCCGACCGAGATGAAGTCAACGCCGGTGCGGGCGATTGCCCGGGCCCGGCGCAGGGTGATACTGCCCGAGGCCTCGGTTCGCGCCCGGCCGCGGCAGAGCGCCACCGCCGCGCGCATCTGCCCGAGGCTCATATTGTCCAGCAGCAGTCGGTGGGCGCGCCCGGCCAGGGCTTCCCGCACCTCGGCCAGGTTCCGCACCTCGACCTCGACCTTGAGCCTGGCCCCGCGGCAGCGTTCCAGCGCCGTGCCCACCGAGCCGGCCACCGCGACGTGGTTGTCCTTCACCAGCACCATGTCGTGAAGTCCCCGGCGGTGGTTGACGCCGCCGCCGCACCAGACCGCGTACTTGTCGAGCGCGCGCCAGCCGGGCACGGTCTTGCGGGTGTCCAGCACCCGGCAGCCGGTGCCGTCAACCGCGGCCACGAACCGGGCGGTGAGCGTCGCCACCCCGGACATCCGCTGCAGGAAGTTCAGCGCGGTCCGCTCCGCGGCCAGCACCGACCGGGCCGGGCCGGAGAGCCGGGCGAGCACCTTGCCGCGCCTGAACCGCGCCCCGTCCCGGGACAGCGCCCGGAACCGGACCGCGCGGTCGGTCTCCTGGAACACCCGGCGGCAGACCCGGGTGCCGGCCAGCACGCCCGGCGCGCGGGCGACAATCCTCGCCCGGCAGCGCGTGTCGAGCGGGACGACCAGCTCCGAGGTGACGTCGCCCGAGCCGACATCCTCGGCCAGGGCGGCGCGGACCAGCCGGACGACGTCGAGGGCGAGATGCGGGTCGTCCGCCATCTTCGGCTCAGACCTTCTTGAACAGGACCCGGAGCAGCTTCTGGAAGAACCCTTCCTTCGCCGGCCCGGCCGCGGGCGCGGGCTCCGGCGCGGCCGGCTGCTCCTTCGGCTCGGGCGGCCGGACCTGGCCGGCCAGCTCGTCCCTGGTCGGCGGCCGCGCCGGCCGGGCAGCGGCCGCCTCCTCGGCTGTTTCCCGCTCTTCGCGGGTCGGCGCGGCCGGCTGCGGAGCAACTGGCCCGGGCGCCGGCGTTGTTGGGGGCGCGACCGGCGGCGCGGCCGCGGCCGGCTCGGGCGGAAGTTCGGGAGCCGGTTCTTCGGGGTAGAGCAGTTCGTGAATCTTCGCCAGCAGCACCGGCGGGTCGAACGGCTTGTTGACGAACGCGTTGGCGCCCATCTCCTCGCCGCGCAACCTGTCCTCGGGTGAGAAACGGGCGGAGAAGAGAATCACCGGCACGGTGCTGTCGCGCACGCTCGCCTTCAGCACCCGGCAGACCGCGAACCCGTCCATCTTCGGCAGCATCAGGTCCAGGACCACCAGGTCGGGCTTCTGTGCGCGGAACCGGGCCAGCGCCTCGTAGCCGTCGCAGGCCACTTCGACCTCGTAGCCGTGCTGCTGCAGCCGGCCGGTCACCAGCTCGCGCAGGTTGTCCTCGTCCTCGACGACGAGGATGCGCTTCCTGTCCTCGCTCATCGTCCTCCCTTTGCCGGCAGCACGAAGCTGAAGCTGGTCCCCTCGCCCAGCGCGCTCCGCGCCCACACCCGGCCGTAGTGCAGCTCGACAATCGCCCGGACGTTCGCCAGCCCGAGGCCGATGCCCGGGCCCTGCGGGTCAACCCGCTCGAACTTGCCGAATATCCGGTTCAGGAACTCGGCCGGGATGCCCGGCCCGGAATCGGTGACCGTCACCTCCACATAGGCCGTGTTCGGCAACAGCCCCGGCTCGGCCAGCACCGGCGCGCCCGGCTCGACCGGCTGGGCGTGCACCCGGATAGTGCCGCCGGCCGGCGTGTACTTGATGGCGTTGTCCAGCAGGTTGTTGAACACCTGGAGCAACCGGTCCGCGTCGCCCAGCACCGGCGGCAGCGCGTCCGGGAACAGCCGCTCCACCGCGATCTTCTTCCGGTTGATGAACAGCGACAGGCCCGCGACCGAACGTTCGAGAATCGCGGCCAGGTCAACCTCCTGCAGGTCCAGCCGGAACTTGCCCGACTCCATCCGCGACGCCTCCAGCAGGTTGGCGATCATCCGGTTCAGCCGGCTGATTTCCTCCTGGGCAATCTGTAAATAGCGGCGCTCGCGCTCGGCCAGGTGGGGCGATGCCGACTCGGCGGCCAGCGAAACCGACTCCTTGATCGCGGCCAGCGGCGTCCTCAGCTCGTGCGACACCGCGGCCACGAAATCGGTCCGCGACTGCTCGGCCCGCCGCATCTGTGAAAGGTCGTGCAGGAAGACCAGCACCAGCGCGTGCGAATTCTCGCGCGACGGCACCAGCCGCAGCTCGCAGGTCAACTCGTCGCCGGAACGGGTCGAAAGCGCCACCCGCTGGCTCTGGGGCGCGGAGAGTCGTCCCGGGCCGGCAATCGCCGCCGCCACCACCTCGCGGTCGCGGCCCGACAGCAACCGCACCAGCGGCGTCCCGTAAAGCTGGTTCGCCTGGTAGCCGGAAAGCTCCTCGAACCGCGCATTGGCGTTTATCACCAGCCCGTCGCGCAGGATGCAGATGCCGTCCTCGGCGTTGGCCAGCAACTGCCGGCCGGTCTCCTCGGACAGGCCCGACCCCTCGGCCGAAGCCGCGGCCGCCAGCACGGTGCCGACATACCACGTCAGCCCGCCGCTCGAATGGCGCGACAGGCCCACCGAAACCGGTACCGGCCGGCCCTGCTTGTCCAGCATCAGCGCGTCCGGGACCAGGCGCAAATCGCGGCTGTCCGGGACGGCCTTCAGGAACCGGTCCGGCTCGCGCGGGGGGAAAAACTCGTGCCACGGCCGGCCGACGAGCGCGGTCGTGTTCTCATAGCCGAGGATGGCGGCAAGCGACTGATTGGCATACACGCAGACGCCACGCTCGTCCGCGACCCAGACCCCCTCCTGCAGAAGGTCCAGGAACTCGCGGCCCTGGATTATGCTCTCGAACGATGCCGCTGTCATTGATAGACCTAGTACATATCGCCGGGGCGAAACGCCCGACCGGGGAATATACGACCGGCCGGGCAGAATGTCAAACGGGGGAGGGGTTGCGACCCGGGGCAGGGTTGACGCGGGGCAAAACCTGGGCGATAGTTGGGGCAGGCAGATGAAGTCTCTCGTTGCGCCGGTCCTGCTGGCCTTGGCCGTCGCGTTCGCGACCGTCGGCTGGCTGCCGGAAGAACGGCTGACCGAGCGTCAGGACACCGGCGACTACACCACCGACAACAACGGCCGCGCCATCGCGGCAGACCCGGACGGCAATCTGCACGTTGTATGGTTTGGTGACTGCGGGCCCGAAAACCAGGTCTGGTACCGGTGGCGTGACGCCGGTACCGGCGAGTGGTCGGCGGCCGACACAATCAGCTCGGAGCCGACCGGTGCCTGTCGGCCGTCGGTGGCAGTGGATGACTCCGGCAACGTGCACGTCGTATGGCAGGTCGGGGCCTTCTCGAATGGAACCGGCATTCGCTATCGGCAGTGGAACGCGGCGCAGCAGGAATGGGGTCAGGTTGAGTCGGTCGCCGACGGGCATCTCTGTGAGCGCCCATCAGTTGCGTGTCGCTTGTCCGGGTTGGTCGTGGCAGCCTGGCACGAGCAGAGTCCTGGCATCTGGAAGAACGCGTTCTGCGCCCGTCGGGTGAACGGAGTCTGGTTAGCGGGGGAGCAGGTGTCGGGTTTTTTCGATGGGCACCAGACATCGGTCGGCGTTGGGGTAGATAGCGTTGGCCACTTGGGAGTCCTCTGGAGGGCCGCGCACACCACCAACTGGCTGATACTGTT
>JAFGQF010000185.1 GCA_016935775.1 Caldifarciminota bacterium | reverse complement strand
TTCCTAAGGAAAGAAGGCACTCCACGTGGCGCTATCCCCGAGACGGAAATAGGGAAGTGTCCCTGTTTTCCCGCTGATGTTCAAGAAGCTTCTCGTCGCCAACCGGGGCGAAATCGCCCTGCGCATCATCCGCGCCTGTCGTGACCTGGGCATACCTTCGGTAGTCGCCTATTCCGAGGCAGACCGCGATTCGCTGCCGGTGCTCGTGGCCGACGAGGCGGTCTGCATCGGCCCGCCGCCATCGGCCGATTCGTACCTGAACGTCTCGCGGGTGCTGTCCGCGGCCGAGATAACCGGCTGCGACGCGCTCCACCCGGGCTACGGGTTCCTGTCCGAATCCCCGGAGTTCGTCGAGGCGACCGAGTCGCTGAAGCTGGTCTTCGTCGGCCCGCCCGCGGCCGCGATGCGGCTGCTGGGCGACAAGGTCCGGGCGCGGCAGACCGCCCGCGACGCCGGCGTGCCGGTGGTGCCCGGGTCCGAAAGCGAGGTGCGCGACGCGAAGGAGGCGGCCCGGCTGTGCCGTGACCTGGGCTACCCGGTGCTGGTTAAGGCCGCGGCCGGCGGCGGTGGCAAGGGAATGCGCGTCGTCCGGCGCGAGAAGGACCTGGAGAGCGGGTTCCGGATGTGCCAGGCTGAGGCCAAGGCCTCGTTCGGCGACCCGCGGGTGTACCTCGAGCAGTACGTGGACAAGGCCCACCATGTCGAGGTCCAGGTGCTGGCCGACCGGACCGGCCGGGTCGCGGCGCTCGGCGAGCGCGACTGTTCGGCCCAGCGCCGGCACCAGAAGCTCCTCGAGGAAGCGCCGTCACCGGTCGTGAACGACGACCTCCGCACGCGGTTGAACGACTGGGCGGTTGCCGCGGCGCGGGCGGCCGGCTACACCAGCGCCGGGACGGTGGAGTTCATCGTCGACGCCGAGGGCCGGCCGTTCTTCATGGAGATGAACGCCCGGCTGCAGGTGGAGCACCCGGTGACCGAGGAAGTGACCGGCTGCGACATCGTCCGCCAGCAACTGCTGATTGCGGCCGGCGAGCCGCTCGACCTGCCGCCCGGGTACGAGCGGCCCCGCGGCCACGCCATCGAGTGCCGCATCTACGCCGAGGACCCGGACCAGGACTTCGAGCCGTCGCCCGGGCTGGTGACCGAGTGCCGGTTGCCGGGCGGGCCGGGCATCCGGGTGGACTCCTGCCTGATGCCGGGCTGGCGGGTGCCCCCGCACTACGACCCGCTGGTCGCCAAGTTCATCGCCTGGGGCCGTGACCGGGACGCGGCCATCGAACGGATGGACCGGGCGCTGGCCGAGACCGAAATCGGCGGCATCGCAACCACCGTCAAGTTCCACCGCCGGCTCTTGAAGAGCGGTCGCTTCCGCCGCGGCCAGCTCACCACCGCCGCACTGGACGAAGTGGTGTAGGAGAAGTCCAAGGGGTCGAGGGTTCCAGTGAGGAACCCCGCACCCTGGAACCATCGAATCCTGGAACCCTTCCTCCGTTTGACATCCCCCGCCCTCTCAATACCATTACCCCGAGTTGCTGCGACTCGACGGGTGCGTTCGAAACCAGAGGCCGGGAGTCCCTCCCCGGCCGCGGCGTTCAATCTCGGGCAAACTGGTGCATCCTGCGGACCTTGGGTCACGGGATTCGGACCGCGCGGTTCTTCTCTTCTAATGGCAGGGCCCACCGCAACCGGACTGTCCCCGGACCGGGTCCGTTCGACGGTGGAGCTGGTCGAGGCTCAGCTCGAGCAGGCGCGGCGCTATTATCCGAAAGAGCTGCCGCCCCGGCACCGCGCCCGGCTGGGGGAAAAACGGGACGCTTCCCCATTTCCGGGCAACCCGCCTGCCAATGCCGGTGGAACCAGGCTCGATGCGCCAACTGATTTCGGCGGGACTCAGCCCGGTGTCGGAAATAGGGAAGTGTCCCAGTTTTTCCCCACTGATGACGACCCGTTGGCCCGGCACCTGGAGCTGTGCCGCTGTCACGCCGAGGCTCTGCTGGTGCACTTCCGGCTTGGCGAGGTGATTCTCGATATCGAGGCCCGCGAGCGGCTGACAATCCGGGCGCTGGGCATCCTGCCCGATTCCGAGGCCGACCGTTTCGGCGAGCTGGCCGGTTGCCCGGGGTTTCACGGTGAGAAGACCGGCCGCTCGGCCACCGGCTTGCTGGCCGCGGTCGAGTCCATCGAGCGCCACTTCGGCCAGTCCACCGCCCTGGCCTACGGAATGCTCGTGCTGGCCGGGATGCATTCGCCGGTCCAGCTCGCCGAAAACGCGGCCCGGCTCGACCGGCTTTTCGACCGGGTGGTCTCCGCCCCGCCGGTCATCCAGGCGCTGGACCTGGCCGCCGAGGACAGGGGGGTTCCAGTGAAGGACCCGGGCCCCTGGAACCCTCGGACCCTCGAATCCTCGACCCCTTCCGGTTCTTCCTTCCAGCGCCTGTTCGCGGTCCTGCTGGCGGTGCGCGACCGGGTCTGGGAGCTGAAGCCGAACCGCGCGTCCACGCCGTTCCTGCTGCCCCAGGTGCTGGAGTGTTACCTCGGGAACCAGTCCTCGGCCGGCAATTCGCTCGGCCTGGCGGTGCTCGACGCGATCATCGTCAGCCGGCTCGGGCCGGCGGTGAGCTTCCACGTCGAGAACGACGTCCTGTTCCTGGAAGTGCTCATCGATCACAAAAGCGTCTACTGGGACACGACCCGGCCGACGCCGCTGAGCTTCGTGCCGGTGAACGGCGCCCAGCCGGTCACGCCGGCCGGGCTGTTTGCAATGGCCTGGGGCTCGCTGGCCACCGCTCATTTCAATTCCGGCCGGTTCGACCGGGCGGTGCGGCTCTACGAGCGGGTGCTCGAGCTGGTCCCCGATTCGGCCGCGACGCTGAACTCGATTGCCGCCTGTCGGCTGCGCCAGCGGCTGCCGGACCAGGCGCTGGCCGCGGTCGAGCGCGCGCTCGAATGCCGGCCGGACTCGCCCGAGGCGCACTACACCCGGGGCAACGCCTGGGCGATGATGGAGCAGTGGCCGCGGGCAATCGCGGCGTTCAAGAATGCAATCGCGCTGCGGCCCGACTACGTCGAGGTCTACAACAACCTCGGGTTCGCGTTCCAGCGCACGGGCGCTCACGAGCAGGCCGTCGCCGCGTTCGAGGCGGCGGTCGAAATCCGGCCCGACTACGCCCAGGCCCACTTCAACCTCGGCAACATCCACCTCGAGCTCGAGCGCTACGACGCCGCTGTCCGCTGCTACCGCGAGGCCGCGCGGCTTCAGCCGGCGATGGCCCAGGCCTGGTACAACATGGGCCAGGCGCTCTACCGCAAGGGCGACGTGGATCCGGCCATCACGGCCTACAAGCGCGCGGTCGAGGTCAACCCCAAACACTTCGGCGCTTGGCACAACCTCGGCATCGCCTACCGCGACAAGGGAATGAAGGACAAGGCGGTGGAGGCGCTGGAGCGCGCGGTAGCCATCAACCCGAGCCTGATGAGGTAACGGGGCAATGACCAATGACCAAGCGACAATGACCGGTGCCTGCGGTCCCTCCCCTCTTTCCTGATGCGCTTCGCCGACTCTTTCCGCGACTTCTTCCGCCGCCTGTTCGTCAAGGAGGCGCCGTTCGAATGGAAGCCCGGGCGCATCGGCCCGCGCTTCGAGTGGCTCGACCACGAGACCGTCCGAATCCTCGAGGGCCCGCTCAAGGACCGGGAACTCACCCTCAAGACGGTCGTCGAGGAGCGCAAGGCCAGCATCTTCGCTTCGCTCGACGGCAAGAGCATCGGCCGCACCTACGTCGAGCGCGACCCGCCCGGCCGCGGCATCGAGCTCTGGGACATCGCGGTGATGGAAGACTATCGCCGGATGGGCGTGGCTTCGATAATGACCTACGTCATCTTCCGCGAGCTGCTCTCGATGCAGGAGACCGCCTGCTTCAAGATCCGGATGATGCGGCTGATGAAACCGGCGGACCGCAACATCGAGCTCCAGAACGTCGGCATCGGCGTCATCGGCAACCGGCTCGGCTTCACGCCCGAGTTCAGCATCGACAAGATCCTCAAGCCCTCGAACATCACCGGGCTCGAGGTCCTCCCGGCCAAGGGCAACTTCCCGCCCAGCTTCAAGATCGTCATCCGCACCTTCCCGCTGGTCCTCATCGCCTTCGTCCTCGATGCCGACTCCTTGAAGCCGGTGGACGACTTCCAGACCTACGTCCGGCTGATGAAGGACGAGCGGGTCATCTACGAGTGGGTACGCAAGGGGCTGATCGTCATCGGCAACGGCAACTACTGGCTGCGCCGCGACGGGCTCGACCAGATCGTTAACCATCTCGCCACCGACGAATTCGAGGCAAAGGTCTTCCGGCGCCGGGTCAGGCCGGTGTAGCGCAGGAATGAAATCAGAAGTCAGAGGTCAGAGCAGTGAAGTCAGAACCGCGAACCCCGGACTCCGACTTCTCACTTCACCCTTCACCGTTCTGACTTCTGACTTCGCCCTCTGCACCCCGGTATGATGGCCGCGCTGTTTCGCCGCGAGCGTTTCGAGCCCATGCGGCTCGGTCCCGAAGTCGAACGCTCGGGCGAGCTGGTCCGGGTTGAATCCGGTCCCCTGGCCGGCCGCTCGCTCCGGCTCGACGTCGAGGTATCGGACATCAAGGCGGTGTACCGCTTCAGCCTCGACGGCGCGGAAGCCGGCCAGTGCCACTTCGACCGCGACCCGCGCACCGGGCTCGAAACCTTCTGGGATATCCTCGTTGCCCCGGAGCTGCGCGGGGCACGGCTCGCTTCGCTGATGACCCGGGTCACCTTCCGCGACCTGCTCGACCGGCCCGGCCGCCACTGGTTCGGGATGCGCAAACTGATGAAGGTGGACACGCGCATCCCGGCGCTCCAGAATCTCGGCATCGGCATCATCGCGGTCCGGCTCGGCCTCAGGCCCGAACCACTGCTCGACAAGCTCCTCGCGCCCGGCGTGGTCAAGTCAATCGAACTGCTTGGCGCGGGAAAACGGGACACTTCCCCATTTCCGGGCAGCCCGCTTGCCAGGGCCGGTGGAACCAGGCTCGATGCGCCAGCTGATATCGGCGGGACTCAGCCCGGTGTCGGAAATAGGGAAGTGTCCCAGTTTTTCCCTTCCTCCTCCTTCCCTCCGGGCCTGATGCTCCACCTCAACCGCCTGCCCGGGGTAATCGTCTTCGCC
>JAFGQF010000184.1 GCA_016935775.1 Caldifarciminota bacterium | reverse complement strand
TCCAGCCGCGCCGGGGTGAAGCCGGTCGCCGCGAAGGCGACTCGCGCGCCGCGGGGCGCGGGCGAGGGCAGGGCGCGGGTCGCGACCGCCGGCGCCGCGCCGGGCTCTTCGGGCTCGGCGATGCCGACCGCATCGCGGAGCACCGTCACGGTGGAGCCCCAGGAGTTGGCGACGTACACCCGGTTGCGGCCGGCCGAGAGAGCCATCGGTTCCGGGCCGCTGCCGGTTTCGATTTCGGTTATCACCGCCAGTTCGTGCTGGTCGCGGCAGTCGAGGACGATGACTTTTGATTCGAGCGGGCAGGCGGCGAACAGCTTGGTGGTGACCGGGTTATAGAGCATCGCCGCCGGGCCACCGGACAGGGTGACCGTGCGTTTGATGCGCGTGCTGTCGCCCGGCATCCAGCGGGTCGAGTGGTCCCAGTAGCTGGCCCAGAAGACCTTGTTGTTCGTGGTCCAGGCAACCGCCTTGGGCTCGACGCCGGCGGCGAGCGTGCCAACGCCCTGGTTGTTGTTGCAGTTGATGACCCGGAGGTTGCCGGCGCCGGCGTTGGTGACGTAGAGCCGGTTGTTTCCCGGGTTGTGGGCCAGCCCGAAGGCGTTGGCGTTGTTGCCGGTGCTGAGCGTGGCGACGATGTCGTCGTCCACGCAGTCAATCACGGTGACCCGGCCGGTCTCCTGGAAACCGCCACTGGTGACATACACCCGGTTGCTGACCGGGTTGTAGAGAATCCGGTTGGCGCGCTGGGACAGGCCGAGCGAAGTCAGGACCTGGTTGTTCGCGCCGCCGATTACCGTCACCGACCGGCCCTCGGAGTTCATGCAGTAGACCTTGTTGCCGGCCGAGCTCCAGGTGAGCCCGAGCGGGTTCTCACCGACGCCGACGGTCGCGATGACCGAATCGGTCGCGGTGGAGATTATCGAGACACTGCCGTCGGAAACGAGGATGTCGTTGGCGCAGTAGACCTTGCCCTCGACCGGGTTCCAGCAGAGCGCCGACGGGCTGGAGCCGACCGGGATGGTCTTCGTCACCCGGTTCGTGGTGTCAATCACCGCGACCGAGCTGGTGTTCTTGACGGCCACGTAGAGCTTGTGGTTGACCGTGTCGTAGACGACCGCGCTCGGCAGGCGGCCGACCTCGACCGTCGCTTCTGTCACCTGGCCGGACGCCGGCACGGCGACGGCCAGCAGCGACACGAGAACTGGCAGGCGAAGCAGGTTCTGCATTTCAACTCCTTGGTGCGGCCGTGCCTTTGGGCGACGGCTACCCGACAAGAGTATCCGCATCCGGACACCCCGGGTCAAGCGTTGCCGGGGTGATTTGGCCGGGGCTATTTGTGCGGCTTGACAGGTGGGCAGGGGGGGGTATGATGAACCCGTTCGGGGCCCGGGTTACGCCCCGTTCGGGCACGGATGACATTCCGGTCGGTGCTGTTTGTCCGGACCGGATGCCAGCGACACAAAGTCCTGCAAGACTCCCCGGCTTCGGTAAGACGAGGCCGGGGGTACAGACGACCAAGGAGGTCGAAGATGAGAAAGACGCTGACAATGGCGCTGCTCTTCGCCACGGCGATGTTCGCCGCGGGTGAGATGGTGGCGACCATCAGCAATCCGGGCGCTCCCCGGATACCGGCGGACCCGAACGCTCCCCTGATCGTGGAGGTTCCGGTCACGCCCGAGATGGACCAGCCGCCGTTCGGCACGGTGGTCCAGTCCTGGAACCTGGCGATGTCCGGCGGCTACGCCGGCTCGGGGATAACCTGGCGCCGGGACTCGGGCCGGTTCTACCTGATGGACCAGGGCTACTCCGGGCCGCCCCAGATGTGGAGCTTCGACCCGGCCAACCCGACCGGCACCATCCGGAACGAGAACTGGACGTTCCCGAACCTGGGCGGCAGCGCCACGGACATCCCGTGGTCGCTGGCCTGGGACGACGACTCGGGTTACTTCTGGATGTCGAACATCCTCGACGGCAGCGTCTACGCCGGCTGCTACCTGCTCAAGATGACCCCGACCGGGACCTGGACCGGCGACTCGTGGTTCGTCGGGACCAGCGGCAACGGCGGCGACCTGCAGCTGCTCTGGCTGGGCGGCGCCGAGAAGTGGATTGACCGGGGTTTCTTCTGCGGTGCCCCGATTGCCACTTCCCCCAGCTCCAACAACTATGTCGTGATGTACGACCCGTACACCAAGACGAACCTGGGCCGGGTGGCCGAGGGCGACCAGACTTCCGAGCGCGGCTGTGCGCTGGTGCCCTACGACTCGCTCTACATCCTGACCACCGGCTGGAACGCCAACAACTGGCGCAAGCGCGATACCACCGGCCACCTGCTCCAGCAGGTGTCGGCGACGGTCTACGGCCCGGCCGACTGGGCGATGCACGTGCCGCAGGTCATCAACCCGACCGACACGGTCTTTGTCTACTGCATGTGCAACAACAGTTCGAACACGCTGCAGAAGATATCGCTCGGGATGACCTGGGGGCAGTTGCCGTCGGTGAACCGGACCAGCGTCCGGCCGACCGCCATCCTCGCGCCGACCGGCGCGGTGGACTCTGGGCAGGTCGTCACGCCGCGGCTGGTGATCCGCAACCTGTCGAACGAGACCATCGCGGAGAGTGTCCACGTCACCTTCACCATCCGTGACGACATGGACGCGGTCATCTACTCGGACCAGGGCTACGTCCTGAATATGGCGCAGGCCAGCGCCGAGACGCTCGAGTTCAGCGCCTGGACCCCGGTCGGCGCGGACAGCCTCGGCGTGGAGGCCTGGACCTACTGGCAGGGCGACTCGGTGCCGCAGGACGACACGCTGCGCGCCAAGTTCATGGTCCGGATGCGCGACGTGCTCATCACCCAGATACTCGCGCCGGGGGGCACGGCCGATTCCGGTGTCTACTATCACCCGAGCTGCCAGGTGCGCAACCGCGGCACCCAGGCCGAGACCTTCAACGTCAACTTCCGCATCGGCGCATTCGACCACGACGTGCTGGTCAGCGGGCTCCTGCCCAATTACTCGCGGACCGTCACGGCCACCGACAGCTGGCTGGCGCTGCCAGGTAACTGGGTGCACCAGGTCGAAGCGGTCCTGCCCGGCGACCTGCACCCGGAAAACAACGTGATGGTTGACACCATCTACGTCGCCGGCACCGTCGGCCACGACGTCGGCGTCGCGGCCATCCTCGCGCCGACCGGGTTCTACCCGCAGAACGCGACGGTGACGCCGTCCGCCCGGATCGTCAATGCCGGCGGCGCGGCCGAGACGTTCTGGACCTGGTTCTCGATCTGGGACCCGGCTCTTGAGGCGCTCGTCTACCACGAGTCGCTGCAGGTGAGCCTGCCCGGCGGCGCCAACCTGGTGGTGAACTTCCCCGAGACCGACCCGCTGGTCACGGTCGGCGGCTGGTCGGCGCGCTGTTCGACCTACCTGGTCACCGACCAGAACGCGCTCAACGACGTCCGCTACGAGGACTTCGCGGTCACGGCCGACGAGCACAACGTGCTGGTGCGGCAGATCCTCGTGCCGGCGGGCACGGTGGACAGCGGCCTTGCGCTGGTGCCGACGATCGTTGTCGAGAACGGCGGCCTGAGCACCGAGAACTTCCCGGCCTACATGCAAATCGGCAGTTACCTCAGCCAGGCCAACGTGCTCGACCTTCCGCCGGGCGGCCGCGACACCATCCAGTTCGCTTCCTGGCGGCCGAACGCGGGCGGCCCGCAGACAGCCTTCGCGTGGACGTTGCTGGTCGGCGATGAGCGGCCCGAGGACGATACCCTGAGCCAGGATTTCATCGTGCGGGTGCGCGACGTCGGGGCGACCGAGATCATCGCGCCGGTGGACAGCCAGCCGGAGAGCACCTGGGTGTACCCCGAGGTGCGGGTGCGGAACTTCGGCGCGACGCCCGAGACCTTCGACGTCGAGTTCCGAATCGGCATCTGGCTGAGCACGGCGACGGTGACCGACCTCGAGCCGGGCAACTCGCAGGACGTGGTGATGCCCGATTCCTACTACACCCAGCCGGGAGTCTGGCTGGCGCGGGCGCAGACCATCCTGACCGGCGACAACAACCCCACCAACGACGTGGCGCTGGACACCTTCTACGTGGCCGGCACGGTTACCCACGACCCGGCGGCGGTGGCGGTTCTTTACCCGGCCGGCACGGTCCAGCCTTCCACCCCGTTGACGCCGGAAGGCGTGTTCGCGAACTACGGCCTCGAGGCCGAGACGTTCGAGGCCCATTTCCGGGTGCTCGACCCGACCGGCGCCGAGGTCTACGCCGAGTCCCAGACCCTGATGCTCGATGCCGGCGTAACCGACACGGTGAACTACCCGGCGGTCGAGTTCACGGTTTCCGGGAGCTACACCGCGGTCTGCTCGACCTTCCTGATCATCGATCAGAACTGGACCAACAACGTGGTCCGGCGCGGGTTCGTGGTCGGCAGCGTGACCAACTGGCCGGAGGGCTGGGTCGAGGTCGAGCCGATGCCGACGGGCGCTTCGGGACGAACGGTGAAGGACGGCGGCTGGCTGGCGATTGACCCGATGACCCAGCAGATCTACGCGGCCAAGGGCTACAAGACGCCCGAGTTCTTCTCCTACGACCCGATCGAGAACGCCTGGACGGTAAGGGCCGAGATACCCTTGGGCGTCGAGGGCAAGCCGCCGCGCAAGGGCGCGGTCGGCGTCGCCGACGGCGCGGGCAGCATCTACGCCACCAAGGGCAACAACACGTTTGGCTTCTGGAGGTACGACATCCCGGCCGATTCCTGGTACCAGATGCCCAACGTGCCCGAGGGCCCGAGCCGCAAGAAGGTGAAGGGCGGCACGGACCTGGTCTACGTCGAAAAGAACGACGTCGGCTACGTCTATATGCTCAAGGGCTACAAGACCGAGTTCTACCGCTTCAACACCCAGACCGGCGCGTGGGAAACGATGGAGAACGCGCCGGCCGGCCTGAAGGGCAAGTGGGACAAGGGCTCGTGGCTCGCGGTGCTGCCCGAGGAGAACCCGCTGCCCGGCTGGCCGATGTACGCCCACCAGGCGAAGTACTACAACCGGACCACCGACCACCACTACATGTTCCAGTACGACCTGCTCAGCGACAGCTGGAACCAGACCCCGCTCAAGGGCATGCCGGTGTACGGGCTGCACTCCGGGCGGCTGCGCAAGAAGAAGTCCAAGGACGGCGGTGCCGGCGCGAACTTCGGCAACGAGGTGTACGCGCTCAAGGGCGGCAACACCCAGCAGTTCTTCCAGTACTTCCCGAGGGCGGACTCCTGGGTCGAGCTCGACACGATGCCGACCTTCGGTTCGACCGGCAAGAAGAAGAGGGTCAAGTACGGCGCCGACCTCGTGCACTACGGTTCGGGCGCGTTCTTCGCCCTGAAGGGCAACAAGACGCGCGAGCTGTGGCGCTACGTGGCCTACCGCGACGCGTTCGGCGGCCAGCCGGCGCGCGGCGGCGCGATGACCGGGCGCACCGGCCAGGGGCCGGTTGGCATCACGGTCGCGCCGAACCCGATTGTCAGCGGTCGGGCGACGGTACGCTACAGCCTGCCGCACGCCGGACCGGCGAGCATCGTGGTCTACGATGTCACGGGCCGGGGCGTGCTGCGGCAGAGTTCGGTGATGGGCCGGACGGGCACGATGTCACTGGACGTCGGCAGCCTGAGCGCCGGGATCTACCTGGTGCGGGTTGAGACGACCGGCTGGCACGCGACCCGGAAGCTGGTCATCGAGTAACCGGGAAATCCGGTAACAGGGCCGGGGGCGGCTGCAAACCGCCCCCGGCCCGCTTCTTGTTCGGGTTCAGTCGCCGGCCGGGCGCCGGCCCGGGTCGCGCCCGCCGCGCGAGCTGTCGAACAGGTCGAGGAACCGGTCCTCGTAGAGCCTGAACAGGCCGAGCCGGTCGAGTTCGTTCTTCAGTTCGGGCGCGAGCGACCGGTCCCGGCCCACCCGCTCGAACAGCCGCTCAATCCGTTCCATCATCACGTGCGGGTCGGGCTGTTCTTCCTCTGCCGGCGCCTGTTTCTCCTGCCGGTCCCCGGTCTGTTCCGCCAGGCGTTCCTGGAGTGAGCGGACCGCGTCGCCCACGCGGGTCTCGAACTCGGTGAGCAGCCGGTCGACCTCGGTGACTTCGCGGTCGAGCTCGGCGGTGTCAACCGATGTGTTCAGGATGCGCTCGAAGACCCGGACCAGGGCGCGCGAGGCGCGCGGGTTGGCGGTCTGCACCGCGTACTGGGGCATCGTGGCGAGGAAGCAGGCGGCCGGCAGGCCGCGCGCGCCGGCCAGGCCGAGCAGCAGGCCGTTGAGCCCGGATACCCGGCCCTCCTTCAAGGGCTTGACGCCATAGGCGCCGAACGAGTCTCGCAGTCGCCGGTCGGTTGCGACACCGAAGACCTCGGATTCGTCGCAGATGCTCATCGGTGTGGCGAAGGCGGCGCCGGTGTAGACCGTCAGCACGCCGTGGGAGGCCGCGAAATCAAGCAGTTCGCGGGCAACGGCGTTGCCGGCAGGACCAGGGAGCTGGGTTTCGGCCTCGAACAGGAACAGCGGCGGTTCCTCGACGATGTGGAGAACGTGGTCAGGCAGGGGTGTGATGCGGCCGATGCCGTCGGCAACCTCAATGGCTTCGGGCGTGGCCAGGCCCGAGATGTCAACCCTGGCATAAGGCCGCGCGTCAAGCTGGCGGCGCAGGTAGTCGCAGGCGCCGAGCCCGACGTTGCCCATCCCGGGCCAGCCGGCGACCATCACCGGCACAGGTTTCTCGAACCTCTGGCCGATCAGCTTGAGCATCTCTTATTAGACGCGGTTCCGGGGGCCGCGAGTTCAGCGGCCGTGGCCCCGGAAGCGGTCCAGCACCGCCCGGACGGCCAGTTGGACTTCCTTGACCCGCAGCAGCCGGGCGAGCAGGTAGAACAGCGCCAGCCCGACCGCGCCGCCGCACGCGACACGGGCAAAGTGCAGCCAGAATCCCGGTAGTGGCAGCCGGGACAGAGCCCGTGATGCCAGCCAGGCCGCGAGCCCGGCGCCGGCCGCGGCAAGCAGCGTTCGGAGCGAGACACCAGCGATGTGGCGGCCGTGGAGGTTGCCGACCCGGCGCCGGAGCAGCAGGAACAGCAGGACAAAGTAGGCGGCCTGGACCAGCGATGTTGCCAGCGGGAACGAGCGGAACTCGATGAAGCGCATCAGGATGAGGTTCAGGACGACGTTGGCCGCGACCACGCCGACCGCCACCAGGGCCGGTGTCCGGGTGTCGCCCAGCGAGTAGAAACCGGCGGCGCAGTTGCGCGTCGCGGCCGCGGACCATATTCCCAGGCAGTAGAGCATCAACGCCTGGGTCGTGAGATGGGCGTCGAGGGCGGTGAACCGGCCGTGCTGGTAGATGAGCTGGACCACCGGTCCGGCCAGCACGAAGAGCAGGACCGCGGCCGGTATGGTCAGCGCCGCGACGAGTCCCATCGCGTGCCGGAACCGCTCGCCGATCGCCGTCGGCGAGTCGCCGGCCGCCTCGTGCGAGTACTCGGCCAGCGCCACCGAGCCGATGGCCGCGCCGAACAGGCCGGCGGGCAGGTGCTGGATGCGGTAGGCGTAGCTGACCCACGTGACCGAGCCCTCGGCGAGGAATGTCAGCAGGAAGGTGTTGACGAGGAAGTTCACCTGCCAGGTGGCGTAGCCGAGCATCATCGGTAGCCAGCGGGTGAACACCCGGCGCAGGCCCGGCTGGCGCAGGTCGAGGACCGGGCGCCAGCGGAAGCCGTGGCGGAGCAGGCGCGGTACCTGGACGAGGAACTGGGCAACCGAACCGAGAGTGACGCCGGCGGCCATGCCGAGTATCGGGTCCAGGCCGCGCTCGCGCAGCAGGCCATAGGTGGCCAGCGGAACCGCGATCGAAACGACGTTGAAGGCCGCCGGTGCCACCGCCGGGGTGAAGAACGTGCCGCAGGCGTTGAGGACGCCCATTGCCCAGGCGGCAAAGGCCACGAAGAGCAGGAACGGGAACATCACCCGCGTGAGCAGCGTCGTCAACGCGAGCTTGGCCGGCTCGTCGGCGAACCCGAGCGCGACGACCCGAACCACCACCGGCGTGAACAGCAGGCCGGCGATGACGACCAGCCCGACCGACAGCGCGACGGCGTTGAGGACATTGGCAGCGAACCGCCAGGTCTGGTCGCGGTCGTCCCGGCGCAGGCTCTGGACGAACGCGGGCACGAACGCGGCCGACAGCGCGCTCTCGGCGAAGAGGTCACGGAAGAAGTTGGGAATGCGGAAGGCGACGTTGAAAGCGTCGGTCGCCAGCCCGGCCCCGAACAGGTGGGCGAAGACTGACTCGCGGACGAGCCCGAGCACCCGGGAGATGAGCGTGCCGAACGAGAAGAGCCCGACCCGGCGGGTGAATCGCGCCTCGGACTGGCCGGCCGGTTCGGGCTGCGGCATGGCCGAGTATAGGCTGGGTCGGGACGCGGGCAAGATTTGATTCGAACGCGGCGGCCGCTAGATTCTTGCGTGCGCGAGAAGCCGGATGTCGTCAGTGTCCGTGGGCGGCGGGTGCGCCGGGTGATGGTCAGGACCGGCCTGCTGACCGAGCAGGACAACCTCGACGAGGTGATGCGGCGGCACGTGGACCCGGTCGTCCAGCCGGGCGATATCGTCACCATCGCCGAAAGCCCGGTTGCGGTGATGGAGGGCCGGGCGATACCGGTGAGTCGTATCCGGCCCGGGTTCTGGGCCCGGGTGCTCTGGCGGTTCGTGCGCAAGGTGCCCTACGGCATCGGGTTGCGCAGCCCGTGGTCGATGCAGTGCGCCATCGAGGAGGTCGGCGCGCCCCGGATCGTCCGCGCATCACTGGCCGGGGCGTGGGGCAAGCTGCGTGGCCGGCGGGGCGATTTCTACCGGGTGGCCGGGCAACAGGCGGCGATGATTGACGCCGCCCACACCTCGGGCGTCAGCGAGTTCTATGACTGCGTCATCAAGGGTCCGAAGGACCCGGATTGTTCAGCCGCGCTGATGGCCGAGGTGACCGGCTGCGCCGCGGCGGTGGTCGACGCCAACGACATCTTCGGGTGCAAGGTCGTCGGCGCGTCGGCCGGGCTGGATGTCGAGCTGGTGCAGGCGGCGCTCGCTGACAACCCGGCCGGGCAGGGCGACGCGCTGACGCCGGTGGTGCTGCTCCGGGACGATGGACCCGCCGACGGGACCGATTCGGGCAAGTGCCAGCCCTGGGGCGCGGGCGACGTGTCCGGCGATGCCGGCTGCCAGGAATTCGATCCCGGATGACGCCCGGGCCGGTGTCTTGACTCGGAGGGCCGCCCGCCTAGAATGGCGCGGCAAGACCCGGACATAGTTTTCGTGAAAGAACCAGCAGTCGCCCGGTTCATCGACCATACCCTGCTCAAGCCCGACGCCACGGCGGAGCAGGTCAGGCGGCTCTGCGCCGAGGCGCGCGAGCACCGGTTTTGCGCCGTCTGCGTCAATCCCTGCCGGGTGAAGCTCGCGGCGGCAGAACTTGAGGGAGCCGGGGTCCTGGTCGCCACCGTCATCGGTTTCCCGCTCGGCGCCAGCCTGTCCCGCGCCAAGGCGGCCGAGGCCGCGGCCGCGGTCGAACTGGGGGCGGGCGAGCTCGACATGGTGATGAACATCGGGGCGCTCAGGGATGGTCGCGACGACCTGGTGCGGGACGATGTCGCGGCGGTGGTGGAGGCGGCGCAGGGCCGGCCGGTGAAGGTGATTATCGAGACGTGCCTCTTGACCGACAAGGAGAAGGAGAGGGCGACCGGGCTGGTAATCGATGCCGGGGCGAGGTTCGTCAAGACTTCGACCGGGTTTTCGACCGGCGGGGCGACCGAGGCCGACGTCCGGCTGCTGGTCGATACTGCCCGCGGTCGGGTCGGGGTGAAGGCATCGGGCGGCATCCGCGACCTGGCGACCGCCCGGCTGATGCTGGCCGCGGGTGCTACCCGGCTCGGCACCAGCTCCGGGGTGACGATTGTCCGACAGCAAGCACAAGAATCCAAGGAGGACTGAATGGCGTACGGCAAGATCAAGGAGTTCCTGCAGACCGAGCTCAAGGACGTGCGGGAAGCGGGGCTCTACAAGGAAGAGCGCTACATCTACGGGCCGCAGGGCGCGGACATCAAGGTCGAGTTCCCGGCCGGCGCGGCCCAGCAGGAAGTGCTGAACTTCTGTGCGAACAACTACCTCGGGTTGTCCAGCCACCCGGAGACGATCAAGGCGGCGCACAAGGCGCTGGACGAATGGGGCTACGGCCTGTCGAGCGTCCGGTTCATCTGCGGCACGCAGGATATCCACCGGGAGCTGGAGCGCAAGATCGCGGCGTTCCTCGGGCTGGACGACGCGATTCTCTACTCGTCCTGCTTCGACGCCAACGGCGGCCTGTTCGAGGCGCTGTTCAAGGAGCAGGACGCGATCCTCACCGATGCGCTGAACCACGCCTCGGTGATCGACGGCATCCGGCTTTCCAAGGCGAAGCGCTACATCGTCAAGCACATGGACATGGCCGACCTCGAGGAGAAGCTGAAGTCGGCCGAGGTTCAGCAGGCGCGGTTCCGGGTGTTCGCGACCGACGGCGCGTTCTCGATGGACGGCGACGTGGCGCCGCTTGCGGAGATCTGCGAGCTCTGCGAGAAGTACGACTGCCTGGTGATGGTTGACGACAGCCACGCCACCGGTTTCATGGGCAAGCACGGCAAGGGCACCCACGAGCACTGCGGCGTGATGGGCAAGGTGGATATCATCACCTCGACGATGGGCAAGGCGCTCGGCGGTGCGTCCGGCGGGTTCACCGCGGCGCGCAAGGAGATTGTCGAGCTCCTGCGCCAGCGGTCGCGGCCCTACCTGTTCTCAAACTCGCTTCCCCCGGTGATCGCCGCGTCGGCGATCACGATCGTTGATTTGCTGTCCCGGACGACCGAGCGGCGGGACAAGCTGGAGTGGAACACCAACTACTTCCGCAAGGCGATGACCGACGCCGGGTTCGATATCCGGCCGGGCGTGCACCCGATCGTGCCGATAATGCTCTACAACGCCAAGCTGGCCCAGGACTTCGCCCGCGACATGTACGCCGAGGGCATCTATGTCATCGGGTTTTTCTATCCCGTCGTGGGCAAGGGCCTGGCGCGTATCCGGGTCCAGCTCTCGGCCGGGCACGAGAAGGAGCACATCGACAAGGCGATCGAGGCCTTTACGAAGATCGGCCGGAAGTACGACATCCTCGGCAAGAGCAAGGACGAGGTCATCGAGAAGTACGGGCTCTAGGCGGCCGGCAACAACGACCGGGCGCGACCTGTTGGTCGCGCCCGGTCGTCTTTGTCCGGCCCGTGACTACTCAATCACCAGCTTGGCCGCGGCCAGGTTGCCGGCCTGCTCAACCTTCAGGAAGTAGGCTCCGGGGGCGAGACCGACCAGGTCGAGTTCGATGCCGGCGCGGGTGGTCACCACCCGGTTTTCACGCACCAGCCGTCCATCGCTATCGAACAGCCGGATCAGCGCCGGGCCGGTTCCGGGCGGCAGGAACCTGGCGCGGGCATGGGCCGGGCTGGGCATGATTGCGATTGTCCGGCCGGCCGGCGGCACGCCGGCCGGCTGCTCGGCCAGGCCGGAGCCGCTTCCCCATCCGAAGCGCCAGAACTCGTTGGTTTTGTTGCCCTTCAGGGCGTAGAAGTAGCCGTCGCCGGAACTCACGATGTCGGCGCCGTGCTTGACGCGTTTCTTCTTGCCGGTCGAGCCCAGGGTCGGGAAGGTGTCGAGCTCCTCCCAGGAAAGCCCGTCAACATCGAACCGGAAGAACTGCTGGGTGTTGCCGCCCTTGATGGCGAAGATGCCGTCGTCGTACCAGGCGGCCGAGCCGCCGTCTTTGGACTTCTTCTTCTTGAGGCTGCCGCCGTGCATTCCCTCGAGCGGCATGCCGGGCAGTGCCGGTACCTGCCAGCGCCCGGTGGCGATGTTGAAGCGCCACATTTCGTGTCGCGGAACCGGGGCCTGCTTGTCGTAGTACTTGGCCTTGTGGGCATAGAGCGCCCCGGCGCCGTCGTAGACCAACCAGGAGCCCTTGTCCCACTTGTCCTTGATGCCGGTCGGCGCGTTCTCGAGCGTGTCCCAGGCGCGGGTCACGGTGTTGAACCGGTAGAACTCGGTCTTGTAGCCCTTCAGCACGTAGACGTAACCGGTGTCACCCGAGGGAACGTAGGCCAGGTCGGTGCCGCCCTTGACCTTCTTGCCGTCGGGCCCGAGCGGGATGTCGGGCAGCGCGCTCCAGCCGCTGTCGCCCGCATCGTAGCGGTAGAACTCGAGGGTGTTGTTGCCCTTGGTAACGTACAGGCGGCTCTCACCATCGCCGCACATCGCCCCGCCCTTGCGCACCGGCTCTTCGCCCGGGACCGGGGGCAGCGACTGCCAGCCGGCGCCGATGTCATAGCAAAGGAAGTCGTTGGTCTTGTTGCCCCGGAGCGCGTAGACGCGGCCGGACGGCGTCACCGGCAGCAGGGCGAGGGCACCGCCGTCCTTGACCCGCGACCCGCCGGGCAGCGAATCGAGCTCGCGCCATCCCTGGATGACCTGTTGGCGCACGTCCACCCGGGCCTCGCGCCAGTCGTTCGCCGGGACGGGGTCGGTTTCGAGCAGGGTCGAGCAGCGCGCCGTGTAGCTGCCGTTCTCGGCGTTCCAGGCCGCGAAGTTCAGGGTGATGGCGAGCCCGGGGTGGAGCCCCGGGACCTGGATCGAATCCGAGTAGACCGTTCCGTCAAGGTCTTCAATCCAGAAGCGGGTCCAGAAGGACTCGGTGTAGTCCCCGTAGTTACGGATGCGGGCGCTGGGAGTTTTCGGGCCGGGAGGTATGCCGCCGATCGGCGCCAGCAGTGCGTCCACCCCGACGTCGTGGATCTGCCCGACGACGAACGGCTCGGTCAAGGTGTCGTTGGCCGGGTTCTCGTCGCCGTCGAGGAAGACGGTCAGCCGGGCTTCGTAGTTGCCCGAGGGCGCGGCCGTCCACTGCGGCAGCGCGACGGTATCGAGCGAGCCGGGCGGAATGGTGACGTCGAGACTCTCGGAGTAGACCGGCTCGCCGGCGAGCAGGACGGTGAGCCCCGCGAGGGTGCGGGCCGGCTCTCGGCCGTTGTTGCCGACCACGCATTGCGGAAACACGAGCGTGCTCTCACGCATCGAGCCTGCCGGCGCCAGGACCGCGACCGCCGCGACGTCGACAGCCCCGCCGCCACCGCCGCGGACGAAGAACTGCTTGCGGGCGGTATCATTCGCCGGGTTGATGTCGTCAGCCCAGGTGCTGCAAGCGCATGAGAGCAAGCCGCTGCCGGTGACTGTCCACGGTGCGAACTCCACCGGGACTTGCTGTCCCGGCTCGAGCCCGGCCAACTGGCTGCTGTCCCGGTAGCTGCCGGGAATCGAGAACCAGCACCAGAACGGCCCGACCGGCTCGGTACCGAAGCTGGCGACCCGGGCGGTCGGAGTGACTACCGAGCCCGAGTCAACGGTGTCGGGCGGCACGACGATGACGAGGACGCCGATGTCGCGGGACCGGACCGTGGTCACCCGGTCCAGCCGGTCGTTGTCCGGGTTGATGTCGTCGGGCAGCTTGGTCGTGGCCGAAACCAGCAGCGCGCCGAGCTGGTTCACGTTCCAGGATCCGAAGGTGAGGGTCACTGAGCTGTCCGGGGGCAGGTCCCGGACCAGCGCCGAGTCGAGGTAGTCGCCGCCGATCTCCATCGTCGTCCAGAACGATGCTGGCTGGCCGCCGAAGTTGCGAACCCGGGCCTGCGGCTCTACCCGCTGGCCGTAGTCGACCGTGTCGCCGGGGCTGAGAATCGCCTCGACACCGACATCGCCCTGCTGTGTTTCGCCGACCACCGACACGTTGTCCAGAGCCCAGAACGGTACCGTCGCGTTATTGCCTTCCAGTACCCAGGCCAGTTGGACTTCCGGCTGGTTGGCTGCCCATTGGAGCGGCAGCACTTGCAGTTCGGGCCCGACGTTCTGCCCGGTGTAGTCGAACACGAGGTGCTCGAACGGGCCACCGCCCGTGCTGCCGACAAGCACCGCCTCGTAGGGGCCGGGCTGCATCATGCAGAATGTCGAGCAGCGCAGGAAGACGGTTGCGTGTTCGGAGCAGTCAATCGGTGGCGTGATGAGCGAATCGTGATTTTCACCGGCCCCGGAGGAATCGAGCAGGGCAAAGGCGGTCGGGTTGTCTTCCCAGGGTGACGACCCTTCCGGCGCGCGGTGCCAGTCGCCGGGCGTCGGCTCGCCGTCGAAGACGATGCGCCAGCCGGGCGGCGGGTTGCGGGTGTCCCAGGTGTCGTTGAAGTCCTCGGACAGCAGCACCGGCTGGGCGATGGCTGATGCGGCGAGCGCGCCCAGCATCACCAGTTGCATCGTGGTGGACGGGCGGAATGGCGGCAGTTTCATCTTTGTCTCCTTGCCAGCGGTCACCGATGACGCGGCCCCGGTTGCCGGTGCTCGCGCTGGGCGGTTTGAGATTAGCCCGCCGGGACGGACTGTCAACCGGCTCGCCCGCGGCCGGCCTGAGCCGCGCGCCAGGCGCGCAGGAAGTTGAGGCCCAGCACCTTGCGGGCGTCGGCGTCGGTGAAGCCGCGGCGACGCAGGCCGTCGGCCAGGGC
>JAFGQF010000183.1 GCA_016935775.1 Caldifarciminota bacterium | reverse complement strand
TCGAGCGCCTGCCTGGTTTCCAGCTCGATGCGCGAGCGGAACTCCTGCTCGAGTTGCGCCACCTCGGCATCGGCCCGTGACCTGGTCTCGCCGACCTGCCGGTCGCGCTCGGCCTCGACCTTTGCGACTTTTGCCCGGCCGTCGGACCTGATCCGGCCGAGCAGTTCCTCGCTGCCCATCTAGCCGAGCTTGATGCCCATCTGGGCGAAAATCGTCACCAGCAGTCCCAGCACCGCGTAGGTCTCGACCATCGCGGCGAAGATAACCGCCTTGGTGCCCTCGGTCGCGCGCTTGGCCACCAGCTCGACCCCGGCCGAGCAAGCCTTGCCCTGCCAGATACCCGAGGCCAGTCCGGCCAGGCCAACCGGCAGGCAGGCGGCGAACATCTGGATGCCCTGCCACAGGGTGATGGCGTTCGGCGCGTCGCCGAGCAGCCCGAGCTGCATTATCGCCAGGAACGCGCCCAGGAAGCCGTAGAACCCCTGGGTCCCGGGCAGCGCCACCAGGATGAAGACGTTGCCGAACTTCTTCGGGTCCTCGGCCAGCACGCCGTTGGCCACCTGGGCCGTCATCCCGATGCCGATGGCCGAGCCGATGCCCGCCGGCACCGCCGCGACCACCGCGCCGGCCAGCGCGATGGCCAGCCCGATTGGGCTGACCGCCCCGATTGCCGCGACCGCCTGCCCGGCCAGGGCTGCCACCGAATCCACTACCGCCGGTATCGAATCCATCTCCAGAATCCTCCTTTACCTCACTGCGACGTAACGGTTCTCTTCCTTGAACGGCACGAACGGCTCGCCCCCGCCGGTGTAGAACCGCGGGAAGAACTCGACATAGTTGAGCCGCAGCGTATGGACGAATGCGCCCAGCACGTTGACGGCGATGTTGTAGGCGTGGCCGCCGACCAGCCCGATGACCGCGAGGATGACGCCCAGCACCGGGATGCCGGTCACCATGAACGCCACGGTGTTAATCGCCATCGCGATGCCGCCGGTCACCATCCCCAGCGCCATTATCCGGATGTAGGACAACACCACCCCGACGTAGCTGGTCGCGCCGTAGAGCGCGTAACCGCCCCAGGCCAGCTTGCCCGCGACCCGGCGATTGGCCGGCGCGGAGAAGAAGAACGCCAGGCCCGCGAGCGCCGGCACCGGCCACGGCAGGACGCCGCCGAGGTACAGCCCCAGCGTCGCGACGCCCAGCCCTCCCAGAACCAGCGGAACCGCCTTGAGCCTGCCGGAGCGGCGCAGATCCACGAAGGTCAGCACGAACAGCCCGCCGAACACCGCCAGCAGGGCCCACCGGGCGACGCCGAACACCGGCGGCAGCCCGCCCAGCTTCGCGGCGAAGAAGACCAGCGTCAGCCAGAACAGGAGGAACCACGCGGTCTGCGGCAGGGCAATCTCCCGGTCCCGTTGGGTGAACACCAGGATGGCCGCCACCGACGCCAGCACCAGCAACAGCAGGACCGGCGATACCCAGCCGGGCAGCGACTTGCCCGCGAGCACCAGCACCACCAGCGCGTTCAGCGCCACGAACCACGGGAACTGGCCGAGCAGCGCCTCGCCCACCTCGCGCCGGCGCAGGCAATCGGCGATCTCGATGACCATCCCGTACATCATATGCAGGTAGCCCATCGCGATCGACAGAATGAAGAACGGCATCGGGTTCTCGAGCGGGTCGAACCACATCAGGCTGTCCTTGAAGCTCACCAGCGCCGGGATTCCCAGCTTGGCCGGCAGGTCGCCGAACCAGCTCCCGACCAGCACGCCGGCGATGATGGTGAAGAACCCGCCGATGAAGAGCATCCCCAGCAGCTTGTTCGACGCGCCCATCTTGCGCATCAGCAGCGCCGCCAGCACGACCAGCACGATGCCGTAGCCCGCGTCGGTCAGGCAGAACCCGAAGAACAGCGCGAAGAACGGGGCCAGCAGCACGGTCGGGTCCAGCTCGCGCGGGGTCGGCATCGAGTAAAGGTCCAGCACCAGCTCGAACGGCCGGAACGGCTTCGGGTTGTGCAGGGCCACCGGCTGCGGCTCGTCTTCGGCCGGCCTGGTCCGCGCCAGCACCGCGACGCCGGTCTCTTCCACCAGCGCCTCGAGCTCGCCGTACTCCCGCTCCTTCACCCAGCCGTGAACCAGCAGCACCGTCGCGGTCCGCTCCAGCCGCGCCCCGGCCTCGACCCGGGCCCGCTCGTTGGCCAGCGCGTCGGCCCGCGCCTTCAGTCCCGCGACCTCCTGCGCCAGTTCGGCCAGCCCGGTCTCGATCTCCTCGCGCTCCGCGGCCAGCTTCGACTTCTCATCCGCGAGCGCGGCCAGCGCCTCGGCCGGCCTGCGGTCCAGGGTCCTGAGGTCGTCGGTTTCGAATCTCATCCCGGCCAGGACCCGGCCGACGTCCGGGGCCCGGTCCCGCGCCGCCACCACCACCGCGGCCACGCCCGCCTCGGACTCGCCCGCCGGCTCGACCGCGGCCTCCAGCCCGGCCAGCTCGCTTCGCGCCCGGTCCAGCTCGGACGAATCCGCGAACCGGCCCAGCATCACCTCGACCCGGGGCGAGCCGTACAGCCCGGCCGGCGCGTGCCCGAGCCCGCGCCACGGCAGAAGCCGCGCCGTCTCGGCCGCGACCTGGCGCTCCCGGTTGGCAATCTCCTCCAGCCGGCGGTTCAGCTCGCGCGTTCGCTCCAGCCGCTCCTCGACCGACCGGTCGTGCGCCCGCTCCTCGAACTCGCGGCGCGACATCGTCAGCTTCGACTCGCCCAGCAGGCCCGGCTTCTTCCCGGACCGCGGCCCGAGCACGGCAATCGCCTCGTCCAGCCGGCCCGACTCGCGCTCCAGCTCGGCCGCGGCCCGCGCCGGCTCGGTCTCCTCGGTTGCCGTGATATGGAGAATGCCCTGCTGCTGCAGGGCACGAAGAAAACTCTCGCCCTGGTCCTGGTGGACCGCGACGAGGACGCGGGCTACTCGCTCGACCGCCATCGCTCTTTGAGCGCGTCAACCACCAGGCCGACCGCCTCGTCCACCCGTTCCTTCGGCGCCCGGCGCTCCTGCCCGGCCGCGGCCGCGGACTCCTTGGCCGACTTCTCAAGGAGCGCCTTCGCCTCGGCCTCGGCCTTCGCGCGCGCCTCGGCCAGCTCCCGGCGCAGTTGCTCGCGCGCCTCGGTCACCCGCCGCTTCGCGTCCTCCTCGGCCCGGGCCACCGCCGCGACGCGCTCCTGCTCGGCCCGCTTCAGCGCGGCGTCGGCTTCCTGTTCGGCCCGCCGCACCTGCGCAATGATGTCGTCGTTGTTCTCAGGCATACTAGGGCAAGTATGCTAGCCGGACGTTATCCGGTGTCAACCGGCTCGCCGGCCGCTTGAGGCCCCGGCACCTGCATCACGATTCCGAACACCTCGCGCAGGATGCGCTCCAGCACATCGCGCCGCGCGCCCCGCGCATCCCACCGGTCAACACAGCCTGCCGCCGCGTTCCCCAGCACCCGGTCCGCGTAGCGCCGCGCGTGCCGGTCCACCCGCAGGCAGAACGAGTTGTAGGTGATGAAGTCTCTTGCCGGCACCCCGGCCGCGGCGAGGATGTCCCGCACCCTCGCGGCCAGTTCCCGGCTGCGCGCCGTCGCCTCGGCGTGGGCCCGCACCTGCTGCTCGCGTAACCCGGGCGCGGCCCGGTCCGCGCTGCCGTCCCGCACCGCCTCGGCATAGGTCCGCTTCGGCCCGCGCCGCCGCGGCTTCGCGGGTGCGGCCACGGGCGCGGGCAGCTCGACCCGGAACAGCCGGAAACAGTCCAGGCAGGCCTGCGCCAGCCGGCACAGGTTGCCGAGGTCCAGCCCGAAATCGCGCCACTTGCGGATGGACAGCTCGATTCCGAGCTTCAGGTCCGCGCCCTGCCGCCGGCGGCACGCCTTCACCACCTCCCGGCAGAACGACCGGTAGTTCGCGTGGGCCGTGACCCCGACCCCGAACCGGTCCAGCACCGGCCGCAGTTCCGGCTCCACCGCGCGCCAGGTCTCCTCGTAACCCACACCGTGACACCGGAGCCGCACCTCCTCGCGCCGCACCCGCTCCAGCAACTCGGCCAGCCCGGGGTCCAGCTCGAGGTCCTTCATCGTACCGGCCTATGACATGTTCGGTTTCTTCGGGATCTGCGGCTTCAGCTCGTCGAACCGCCGCACCGCGAACTCGCCGATGGCCCGCATCAGGTCCGGCTCGGCCGACTGCCCGACCCGCGCCTCGAACCGCCGCCTTCGCTCGTCTGACCCGGCAGCGGCCTCGCCCGCGATGATGCAGAAATCGGTCACCGCGTTCAGCCAGCTTCGCTTGTCCCGGTCGCGCAGGCCCAGCCCGTCGTGCAGCCCGCGCGACTCCTCCCGGATTCGCTCGATGACGTAGCCACGGTTCTCGAACCACTTGTTGAACCGCCACTCGTGCCGCTGCCGCAGCCGGGTCGCGGCCCGCGCCACCTTCGGCAGCTTCTGCCTGCCGTCCGCCACCGCGGCCGCGTCCAACTGCGTCGGCCGGTCCAGCACGCCCTGCTCGTCCATCTCCCGGAACTGCTTCTCCACCAGGCCCCGGATGCCCTCCGCGTCCTCCCGGCTCACCCCCTGCGCGCCCAACTCCTCGAGCGCCCGGTTGTTCGCGTCCCGCGCCCGCACGAGGTTGTCGAACACCCGCCGGCCGAACGAGGCCAGCAGCACCCGGTGCGCCACCTTCGGCACCCTGCTCTCGTCGTCCAGCCACTCGTACAGCCGGTCCTCGATGACCCGCTCCCGGCCAATGGTCCTTGCCCGCGCCCTTGCCTGGCGGATGCGCTCCTCGCGCCCCGCCGGCCGCCGCCGCTTCCGCGCCCGCACCGGGACAGCGTCGGGCAGCGCATCGCCCAGCTCGGCCAGCTCCGCCCCGCACGCCCGGACAAACCGGCCCAGCACCGCCAGGCTCGGCCGCTTCACCTTGCCCAGCTCCAGCCGGTTCACCAGGCTCCGGTACCCAGGGTGCGCGTGCCCCATCCTGCGCGCCACCTGGGCCTGGGTCAGCCCGGCCCGGGCGCGGATTTCCCGCAGCCGCGCGCCCAGCAGAGACCCCGGCCCCGGCCCCAGGACCTCGCTGATGTCAATCACCAAACAGCATAATCCCGTAAACTAATCAGTCAACACGCTCAGGGCGGGTCAGCCAGCCGGGCCGCCAACAGCCCGGGAAACCGAAGTATATGAGGTTTCAAGCACTTGGCACGGAAATACGGGCTCCGGTAAGCCTACCCCCGGGCCTATCCCTGATACGCCCTCCGGGCGATGGTCTGGGCGTATCTCAGGGCTTCGGCCAGGGCGTCGGTCCGGGGCTATCTCGCCGCGTCCGCCCGGGCGCAGGTCCCCGGCTCTCCCCGATGCTCTGCCCGGGACTCTCTCCCGGCTTCCCGGACCCATCCTCCCCAAGCGTCGCCCCGGGACTCCCGGGCCGAGCCTCCCCGGGACGCCCTCGGGGAACCTCTCCGGGCATCGGTCCGGGCCTATCTCCGGGCGTCTCACCGGTAGACTCCCCGGGACGTTCCCCGATGCGCTCTACGACTTCCTCATCGGACGGCTGTCCGGGCCCG
>JAFGQF010000182.1 GCA_016935775.1 Caldifarciminota bacterium | reverse complement strand
TTGAGCTGGACGTCGATCTGGTGCCAGCCGTTCTTCACCCGGTTGCGCTTCACCACCAGTGCGTTGTAGGTCCCGATAAAGAAGATGACCAGCAGGGCGAGGACGGCCAGGACGATGATGAGAATCAGCATTGGTTTCCTCCCGGTTCACGACAGGATATTCGCATCCGCCGGGCTGTCAATGAGCGGCAAGGCAGGAGGGAGGAGCCGGTTGCCGTTCGCCGGAGGTGTCTTGACTCGCTTCGGGGTCTGCTTAGACTATCGGTTCCATGATGTTGCTCGGGCTATTGCTGTTGACCGCGGTGGAACCGCGCGGGGATCTGAAGCTTTCCTTGTCGCAGGCGGTCTACCCGGGCGAGAGCGGCGCGGCCGTACTCGAGTTGTCCTACGATATTCCGTACCTTTCGCTGGCCTTCCTGGCCGGGGATTCGGGTTTCACGGCCCGGTTCAAGGTCGGGGTGAATCTGCTGAACGGCCGGGGTGACCCGGTGGCCGGCGATGCCTGGTTTCGCACCGTCGTCGAGCCCGAGTACCGGGTGACGGTGGCGCGGGGCGGGGATGCGCGGGCGCTGGGAACGGTGTCGCTGGCGGTGCCGACCGAGGCTCGGAGCGCGCGGGTGGAGGTTACGGACCTTTCGTCGTCGCGCCGGGCGAGCGCGAGTTTCAAGGTGGAGTTGCCGAGCTCGGAAGTGCGGTTGCGGTTTTTCCGGGCCGGGGAGCAGAACCCCTCGCGCCGGTACGGGCTTGCCGACACGGTCGAGGTGCAAGCCGAGCTGCTGGATGATGGTGCGCGGCCGGACAGCTTCCGGTTCACGCTCGGCAGCGGCCGGCGGGTGTTCGGCGGCGGGGTCGAGCCGGTGACCGACTCGGCCGGGCGGCGGGGCGCGCGGTTTCGCTACGCGGTGGCGGACTCGACCGGCGCGGCCCGGCTCGGGACCGGCGAGTACACGATAAGCGCCGAGGGTCTGGGCGCGGAGGACGGGCCGACGGCGCGGCAGTCGTTCCGCGTCGAGGTGCCGTTTTTCTCCGACGATTCGTCATGGAACGCGAAAGCGGAGCAGTTATTGTGGCTGGCCGACGCCGGCGAGCTGCTTGAGCTGAAGCGGGTGCCGGCGGACGAGCGCGAGTCGGCGTGGCAGGCGTTCTGGCGGCCGCGCGACACGAACCCGACCACCGAGCGCAACGAGAAGGAGGAGGAATATTTCGAGCGCATCGAGTACGCCGAGGCGAATTTCCGCCGCGGCGACAAGGGATTCCGGAGCGACCGGGCACGGGTGTACGTCCAGCTCGGGCCGGCGGAGAGCGTCGAGTCGCGGCCGTTCGAGCTGGACAGCAACGCCTACGAGGTGTGGTACTACTACAGCCTTGGCCTGACGTTCGTCTTCGTGGACCGCTCCGGTTTCGGGGAGTTCGTACTGGAAAGCCCGAGGTTCTGGGATGAAAGATAGACTATTGACCGCGATGGCGGTGCTGGCCGCGTTGGCCGCGGCCGCGCCCGCGATGGTGTTTGACGTGGACTGGGCGGCGTTCCGGGGCATCGGCGATTCGAGCCGGGTGGAGTTTTTCTACGCGGTGCCGATATTCGCCGGCGGCGCGCCGCAGTTCGATTTCCGGGCGGCGGATACGATGCTGACGGCGAAGTTCGCGCTCGGGTTCGAGCTCGAGGGGGACAATGGCTTCCGGCAGTCGGCGACGCTCTACAAGCAGTTGACACTGGCGAGCCTGGTCGAGGCGCGCGAGGCGCAGCGCCAGTTCGTGGACGGCTTCAGCCTGAACGTGCCGCCGGGCCGGTACCGGGCGGTTTTCACGGTGGCGCAGCCCGTGCCGGGCGACGAGGAGACGCTGGAGGAGAAGGGCCGGCGCGAGGATTCGCTGATCGTGCCGGAGTTCCGAGACGGCCTGCAGCTCTCGGAGCTGCAGCTCGCGGCCGGCATCGTGATTGACCCCGAGACCGGCGGGTTCTCGGTTGTGCCGAACCCGGGGCGCAGTTTCGGGGGCGACGGGGTGGACCGGGTGTACTTCTATTTCGAGGGCTACGGGCTCGACCCGGCGGCGGACAGCTACCAGGTGTGGACCCGGGTGCTGTCGCCCGCGGCCGAGACACTGGTGAGCACCGGGCCGCAGACCAAGCCGCGCTCCGGGACCGAGGTGAGTTCGGCGCTGGGCGTGAGCGTCGGCCGGCTCGACCCGGGTGAGTACACGCTCGAGGTTGCGCTCGACGACCGGGCTGGCGGAGTCGCGGCGCGGCGGGCAAGTTTCCTCGTGAGCGCCGCCGGCGAAGAGCCGGGCGACGAGACGCCTTACCGGCTGGAGCTGACCCCGCTCGAGGAAAAGTACTATGACAGGTTGGATTACATCGCGTCGAAGAGCGAGCTTGCCTACTACAACTCGCTGGCCGATTCGGGCAAGCAGGCCTACCTGGCCTGGTTCTGGGGCCGGCACAACCTGGCCGAGTTCGCCCGGAGGATGGAGACCGCCAACGAGCGCTACCGGACCTCGACCACCGATGGGCTGAAGACCGACCGCGGCCGCATTTATGTCAAGTACGGCGAGCCCGAGGAGGTCGAGCGCAAGGTGCTGGAGGTGCACGTCCGGCCGCGTGAGTACTGGCAGTACTACAACCAGGGCTACGTGTTCATCTTCATTGATATCACCGGGACCGACAACTACCGGCTTGCCTGGACCAACAGCCCGCACGAGACCCGGACCGGGTACGAGGGGCTGCTCACGCCCGAGGAGGAGGAGCTTTTCCGGTGACGCGGGGGCGGGATGGTTGAGACCGCGCGGCCGTTGGTCTGGCGGGTCCAGATCCACCCGTTCAAGACCGAGCCCTGCGAGTTGCCGACCGGAGTCGAAGTCCAGCCGGGTGACCGGGTGATTGTCCGCGACGATGAGGGCGACGACCTGGGCACCGTGCTGGGCCCGGGGGACGACGCGGCCGGGATCGGCGTCGTGGTGCGCCGGGCGACCGAGGCGGACCTGGCGATCCGGCACGAGCTGGACGAGAAGACGGTGCGGGTGCTGGACCTCTTCCGGCGCCAGAAAGACGAGTTCAAGCTGGATATGAAGGTCGTGGACGCCCACTGGCGTTGGGACCGGAAGAAGGTCTGTTTCTATTTCATCGCCGAGCACCGGCTCGACTTCCGCGGCCTGCACAAGGTGATTTCGTCGGCGCTGAACATCCGGGTGGCGATCAAGCAGATCGGGGTGCGCGATCACGCCCGGGTGCTGGGCGGGCTCGGGCCCTGCGGCCGCGAGCTGTGCTGTGCAACCCACCTGGACGAGCTGACGCCGGTGGCGCTGCGGATGGCGCGGTTGCAGAACCTGTTCGTCGAGCCGGGCAAGATCTCCGGCGTCTGCGGCAAGCTGCTCTGCTGCCTGAAGTTCGAGGAGGAGACCTACCGCCGGGCGCTGGCCGAGATGCCGGCGGCCGGAAGCACGGTGAAGACCGCGCGCGGCGCCGGCCACGTCACCCGGGTGGACGTGCCGACCCGGAAGGTGACCGTGCGCTACGAGGACGGGTTCGAACAGACCGTCGGAATGGAGGAGCTGGGTGACGGCAAAGGCGATTGAGCGGGCGGCGGCGCGCGAGCACATCGAGCCGGCGGAACTGAAGCGGCTGGTAAAGTCGGGCCGGGTGG
>JAFGQF010000181.1 GCA_016935775.1 Caldifarciminota bacterium | reverse complement strand
CGGTGGTGCCGTAGTGATAGGGCTTCAGCTCGCGGGTATTGAGCGTGACCACCGGCACCATCCGCAGGCCCCGGTTGTCGAAGACCTCGACATCCCGGTCGTGCGCCTTGCTGCCGTCCCAGAACTCGACCCGGTAGAGGATGCCGTTGACCATCGGTTCGCTGTAGTTCGGGTCGACTCCCGGGCCCGGCTCCCGGCAGGCGACCAGCAGGACGGCCAGCAGCAGCACCCGCCCGGCGACCCGCATCGCCGGCTACTCCAAGCGGATCGGCATCAGCAGGTAGGTCTGTTCGAGTTCGGGCTGCCCGCCCTCGGGCACGACCACCGCCGCGGCCAGCGGCCCCTGCAGCTCGAAGCGAACCTTCTCGGCGTCGATGTGGCGCAGGATTTCCAGCACGTAGCCGGCGTTGAACCCGATGCGGACATCCTTGCCCGAGTAGTCACAGTCGAGATCCTCGCTGCTGCGGCCCAGCTCCGGGGTATCGGCCTCGAGGCGGAGCTTGCCGGACTGGAAACCGAACGCGGTCAGTCGGCCGACCGGGTGGGCGAACACCATCGCCCGGCGAACCGCTGCCGACAGCTCGTCAATCGGCAGCACCGCCTTCGACGGCTTGTCGCTCTTCGGTATCACCCGGTTGTAGTCCGGGTAGGGTCCCTCGATCTGCCGGCCGATTATCAACGTGTCCTCGGTCACCATTCCGAACCTGCCCGGGTCGCAATGAACCGTCACCTTTTCCTGCCCGCGCGGCAGCAACCCGAACAGCTTGGTCGCGACTATCGCCTTGAAAGTGGCCCCGGCCTTCTGCTTCTGGCGCACCAGGCCGAGCCGATGGCCATCGGTCGCGACCATTCGCATCTCGCTCTTCGTCACCTCCCAGTTTACCCCGCACATCACCGGCCGGCCCTCGTCGCGCGAGACCGCGAACGACACCGCGCCGAACTGGTCCAGCACCGCCGCGATCGGCAGCTCGACCTCGCCGCCCTCGGGCAGCTTGGGCAACTCCGGGAACTCGGCCGGGTCGAGACCGGCGAACGTCGCCTTGTTCCGCCCCGCCTCTACGTGAACGCTGGTGTCCCTGGTGTAGATCAGGACCTCGCTGGCGCCGAGTTCGCGCGCCATCTCCAGCAACTTCCTGCCCGGGACCACCGCCCGGCCGGGCTCGGACTTCTCGCCCAGTGCCAGCCGCTTCCGCACGAAGGTGTCGAGGTCGGTGCCCGCCACCGCCAGCGACCCGTCGGCCACCTCCAGCATGACGTTCTGCAGCACCGGGTAGGTCGACCGGTTGGGCAGGGTGCTGACAACGACAGCCAGGGTCTCGGCCAGGAGCCCGCAATCTACTTCGCAGCGCATCAATCCTCCTTGGTCAAAAGGCAGTGGTCCATTGAATACTGATACCTCATCCGCGCCCGGTGTCAAGCCGACCGGCCGCGTTCCGGCCCGTGCACAGCAGGACATTGTCAATCAGGCGGGTTTGGCCCAGGAAAGCCGCCAGCGCGACGAGGGTCTCGCCCGCGATTCGTCGCACCGGCCGCAGGTCGCCGGGCGCAACGATTGCCAGGTACTGCAGCCGCACGAGCGGCTCGGTGCGGATCAGCCGCCGCATCCGCGCGCGAATCGCAGCCGGGCGGTCTTCGCCCCGGCTGACCAGGTCCCGGGCCAGCTCGAGCGACCGGTAGAGCACCGGCGCGGCCCGGCGCTCATCGGCCGAGAGGCGAACGTTGCGCGAGCTCATCGCCAGGCCGTCCGGCTCGCGCACCGTCGGTTGCACGTCAACCTCGGTATCCAACCCGAGGTCCCGCACGACCCGCCGGATGATGACCGCCTGCTGGGCGTCCTTCTGGCCGAACACCGCGACATCGGGCCGGACGATGCTCAGCAACCGAACGACCACCGTTGCCACGCCGTTGAAATGCCCGGGCCGGAACCGGCCGCACAGCCGCCGGCCGAGTTCACCGGTGTCAACCCGGGTGGCAAAACCGGGCGGGTACATCTCGCCGATGCGCGGAGCGAAGGCGCAGCCCGCGCCGACGGCGCGGAGCAACCGCAGGTCGCGGGCGATATCGCGCGGGTAACGGTCCAGGTCCTCGCCCGGACCGAACTGGATCGGGTTGACGAATATCGAGACAACCGAGGAGTCACAGCGAGCCCGCGCGTGCCGCACCAGTTCGAGGTGTCCCTCGTGCAGGTAACCCATCGTCGGGACGAAACCGACCGTGCCGCGCGCGCGCATGCGCGCGGCGGCGCGCCGCATCTGCCGGACGGTCCTAACCGTCAGCATCGACGCGGAACGTGTGCTCCTCGGCCGGGAAGCGTCCTTCCCGGACGTCGGCGCAGTACTCGCCGACCGCCCGGCCAATCTCCCCGCCCAGTTCGGCGTAGCGCCGGACGAACTTCAGCGCCGGCTCGTCGAACATCCCCAGCATGTCGTGCAGCACCAGCACCTGGCCGTCACAGTCCGGGCCGGCGCCGATGCCGATGGTGGGTATCCCGAGCGACCGGGTCACCCGGGCAGCGGCCTCGGCCGGTACCTTCTCCAGCACCACCGCGAAGCAGCCCGCCGCCTCGAGCGCCCGCGCGTCGGCTGCCAGCTTCTCGCGCTCGGGCTCGCGCCGTGCCTGGAGCCGGTAGCCGCCCAGCCGGTGCACCGACTGCGGGGTCAGCCCGAGGTGGCCGAGCACCGGTATCCCGACCTCGACCAGCCGCCGGATGCTCTCGAGCAGCGGGACCGAGGCGCCTTCGACCTTCACCGCCTCGGCCCCGGCCTTCATCAGCCGGCCGGCGTTGGCGATGGTTTCCTCCACCGAGACCTGGAACGACAGGAACGGCATGTCGGTCACCACCAGCGCGCGCTCGACCCCGGCCGCCACCGCCCGGGTGTGATAGACCATCTCGTCCATCCCGATTGTCAGGGTCGAGGCCATCCCGTACACCACGTTGGCGGCCGAGTCGCCGACCAGCACCAGGTCCACGCCGGACCGGTCGAGGATGCGCGCGGTCGGGAAATCGTAGGCGGTCAGGCAGGCGATCTTCTCGCCGCGCTTCTTCATCTTCGCGAGGCCGACGGTCGTGACCTTGCGCCGGCCCCGGTCTTCGTGG
>JAFGQF010000180.1 GCA_016935775.1 Caldifarciminota bacterium | reverse complement strand
AGCACGGTCTCGGACAGGTCCTTGGGCCGCTGGCTCACCACCACCATCCCGGTCCCGTACTTCCGGCCCTCCTTGGCGATGCGCTCGACAGCGACCCGGGCGATGTTCGACCGCGGGTCGGAGACGTTCGGGATGTAGTTGTGCGCCTCCTCCAGCACGAGCAGTATCGGGAACTTCTCCCGTTCCGGGTTCCAGAGATTGAACTCGAAGATGACCCGCGAGACGACCGCTGCCACCACCGCGACCGCCTCGGACGGCACGCCGCTCAGGTCGATGACGCACATCCGGTGCTCGGAGTCAATGCTCAGGAAGTCGCGCAGCATCTGGGGCAGGGAGCTGCTGTCCTGGTAGCGCTGGGGCGCGAACATGAAGGCGTAGCGCGGGTCGTTCACCCGGCTCTCGAACCGGATCAGGAAGCGGTCAAACGCGCCGTGCAGCGGCCCGGGCATCAGCTCACCCTTCGGGTTGCTGACCATCTGCATGTTCCAGGCGCGCACCTGGCCCAGCAGGTCGTTGATGTCGTAGTAGATCGGCGAGTCGACGGTGACGTCCTTGCCCAGCCCGAGCCGCTCGGACACCTCGGCGTTCTCCCGGGCGCGGACGATCGAGTCGCGCAGCACGGTTATCTGGTTCTTGGCGGTGTCCTCGGACTGGTCGAGACTCAGGCTCGAAAACTCCTCGAAGTTCAGCAGCCAGAAGGGCAGCTCGACCTCGTCCGCGCCGATCTTCAGGACGTTCTCGGGGAAAGCCGCGGCGTACTCACCGTGCAGGTCGAGCACGACGATGTGGGTGTCCGGGTAGTGGCGGACCGCGGCCTGGAGCATCGAGGCGGTGGTGCAGCTCTTGCCGCACCCGGTGCTGCCCAGCACCGCCACGTGGTGGCCGAACAGCTTGTCCACCTGGACGTAGGCGCGCTGGTCGAGCGCGTGGACCGGCCGGCCGAACGAGAACCCGAAGTCCATGAACTCGGCAAAGATCTTGCGAATCTCGTCGTGGGTCACCATCCGCGCTGCCTGGCCGACGTTGGGATACACCGCCACGCCGCGCACGAAGCTGCCGTCGTCGCCGAGGGTGCCGATCAGGATGCACTCGGCGATGCGCCGGGCAGTGCCCGGCTCGCCACAATCCGGCCGGCAGAGCGGGGCGCCCGCCTCCATCCGCACGCCCGCGACGATGCCGATGATGCTCTGCCTGCTCAACGGTATCTTGACGTGCGAGCCGGGCTGGCCGGGATAGTAGTCCTCGCCCAGCGGCACGGTGGTGTCCACCGCCAGCTCGATCAGCGCCCGCTCGCCGTTCACCTCGATGACGTAACCGATGTCGATGTCGCTGTCACCCGGGTTGTTCATTGTCATATGCTCCTGTCGGTACGCTTCCCGGCCGTCACTCATCCTCGGCCAGCGGTTCCTGCCGGAACAGGCCTTCCTTGTCCTTGACCAGCTTGCTCACCTTCAGCTCGGCCTCGTCCAGCCGCAGCTTGCACTGCCGCGCCAGTTCGACCCCGCGCTCGAACAGCTTCAGCGAATCGTCCAGGTTCTGGTTACCGGTCTCGAGCTGCTTGACGATCGTCTCGAGTTCCTTCATCGCCGCCTCGAAGTCGAACCGGCCCGGTTTCTCATCCTGCTTCTTCACCTGTCTGCCTCCTTGTCTGCTGCCGGTCGCGCCTCCAGCACCTCGCAGCCGATATCGCCGTCCGCGACCCGGACCTGCACCCGGTCGCCCGCGCCCACCTGCCCCACCCGGCTCACAACCCGGCCGCCCGCGTCGAGGCAGACCGCGTAGCCGCGCGCCAGGCTCGCCAGCGGGCTCAAGGCATCGAGCCGCGCCATCGCGTTGCCGCCACGCTCGCGCCAGCGCGCCAGCCGGTTCTCGGCCGCGCGCGCCGCCCGCCCGAGGCTCGATTCCAGCCGGCCCCGGGTTCGCGCCAGCCGCTCGGCCGGGTGCTGGCGCGCCAGCCGCTCGCGCAACCCGGCCAGCGCCGCCGAATCATGACGGACCAGTTCCCTGACCCCGCGCTCGACCCCGGCCAGCCCGCGCTCGATTGCCAACCGTCCGTCGGCCAGCCGGGTCCGCACCGACTCGAACGCCCGGTCGCGCACCAGCTCGTCGAGCCGCTGCACGCGGCCGAGCAGGGCCTGCTCGGCCGCCTCGACCAGCTCGTCCGCGGCCCGGGCCAGCCGCTCGTCCAGCTCCTGCCAGCCCGCGGCAACGAGCTGGGCGGCCGCGGTCGGGGTCGCGGCCCGCACGTCGGCCGCGAAATCGGCAATCGTGAAATCGGTCTCGTGCCCGACCCCGGAAACCACCGGCGCCTTTGACGCGAAGATGGCCCGTGCCACGGGCTCCTCGTTGAACGCCCACAGGTCCTCGAGCGAGCCCCCGCCCCGGCCGACGATGATGACATCCACCCCGGGGTAATCGTTCAGCGCCGCTATGCCCGCGGCCACCTGCTCGGCCGCGCCATCGCCCTGGACCTGGCTCGGCCACACCAGCACCTCGACCCGGGCGCGATGCAGCCGGAGCGTCCTGATCATGTCGTGGATGGCCGCGCCGGCCGCAGAGGTGACGATGCCCACAACCCTGGGCAGGACGGGCAGCGGCCGCTTGCGCGACTCGTCGAACAGCCCCTCGGCCGCCAGCCGCTTCTTCAGTTGCTCGAACCTGAGCTGGAGCGCGCCCAGTCCCTTCGGCTCGACGCGGTCGAGCACCACCTGGTACTTGCCGCGCGCCTCGTACAGATCGAGCTTGCCGTGGCCGACCACCTCGAGCCCGTCCTCGAGCTTGAACTTCAGCCGGCTCGCGGCCGACCGGAAGCAGACCGCGTCAATCTGGGCGTTCTCGTCCTTGAGTGTGAAGTAAAGGTGGCCGGACGGGTAGGCCCTCAGCCCGGAAACCTCGCCCGTCAGCCAGATGTCGGGGAAATGTCGAGCCAGCATCCCGGCGACCAGTTGGTTCACCTGGGATACTGTCAGGACGCGGGGCTCTGACGTAACCGCTATGGGCCGATTATAGAATGCCGGCCCGGGGTGTCAACGCATCCCGGGCCGGTTCCCTGCTGATACGGGCTACTTCGAGTAGTCGTAGAACCCGCGGCCGGTCTTGCGGCCCAGCCGGCCCGCGGCCACCATCCGCTTCAGGAGCGGGCAGGCGCGGTACTTGGAGTCGCCAAGGTCGCGGTGCAGGACGTCCATTATCGCCAGGCAGACGTCCAGCCCGATCAGGTCACCAAGTGCCAGCGGGCCGATGGGATGATTCATTCCCAGCTTCATCACCGTGTCGATCTCCTCGGCCCCGGCCACGCCCTCCTCGAGGCAGAAGACCGCCTCGTTGATCATTGGCAAGAGGACGCGGTTGGAAACGAACCCGGGCGAGTCGTTGACCACCACCGGCGTCTTGCCCAGTTCCTCGGACAGCCTCACCACCGCCGCGATGGTCTCGTCCGAGCTTGCCAGGCCGCGCACCACCTCGACCAGCTTCATCAGCGGCACCGGGTTCATGAAGTGCATCCCGCACACCTTGTCCGCACGCCCGGTCGCAGCCGCGATGCCGGTCACCGATATCGTCGAGGTGTTGGTCGCCAGCAGGGCTTCGGGCTTGACCAGCTTGTCCAACTCACGGAACAGCTCCTGCTTGACCCCAAGGTCCTCGACCACCGCCTCGACCACCAGGTCGCAGTCCTTGTGCGGCTCGAGCCCGGTCCCGCCGGTGATGCGGGCGCGGACCTTGTCCGCCTCTTCCTTGCTCAGCTTCTCCTTGGCGACCAACTTGCCCAGCGACTTCTCGATGACGGCGATTCCCCGGTCAACGAACTTCTGGTCCACGTCGGTCATCACGACCTCGCGGCCGGCCATCGCGAACACCTGGGCGATACCGTTGCCCATCGTGCCGGCACCGACCACTCCAACGCGTGCAAACTCCATTACGAATCCTCCCTGGTTTTGAGTGAACCCGGCTAAACTACTGACCACCGCGGCCGAGTCAAGAGCGCGGAGCCCGGCTTGCTGCCCGGGCCCCGCGCGAAAGAACCGGTGCGGCTAGTCGACGACCACCAGCTTGCGGCTGATGCTCCCCGCGCCGGTCTCGAGCCGGTACAGGTAGACCCCGCGCGCGGTCCGGCGACCGCTGTCGTCGCGGCCGTCCCACGTCACGGTGTGGCTGCCCGGCCGGGCCTTGCCGTCGAACAGCCGCGCCACCCGGCGGCCGGAGGCGTCGTATACCGCCAGCCGGACGCGCGTCTCGACCCCCACCTGGAACCGGAACCGCGCGCCCGAGCGCGCCGGGTTGGGCGCGCAGGGCAGCAGGGCGAGCCGGCTGAACCCGGCGCCCTCGGCGCCCTCCTCGACCACGCCGACGTTGGGCGGGTCGGTGGTGTAGCGCACCGCCAGCCCGGGCGCCAACGCGGCCGCACCCCGGTGATAGTCGCCGTCGAACAGGTACTGGATGAAGACGTCGTGGCCCGGGTTCTGGATGCCGACGGTGCTCGAGCTGGCCCGGTTCGCGGTCAGGTGCTGGACCGTGAAGGCGTTGTCGCCCGAAGGCGTCGCCACCGTCGTGTCGTAGAGTACGAGCTGGTACTTGTCCCAGTCCTCGCGCGGGCCGTAGTAATGAACCGAGTCCCACTCGACGATGAACCGGTGGTTGGCCGCGTCGTGAAACCACCACACGCCCCCGCCGGTCGGCGGGTACAGGTCGTCCCAGTTCAGGCAGACCATCCCGGGCGCGCCCGACTGGGGCAGCGCGGTGTTCGAGTAGGACGAGTAGGTGTGGCTGCCCGGCGCGACGAAGCCGTTGCCGCAAATCGAGACCTGGCTGAAGTCCTGGCCGTAGAAGCGCCAGGGCCCGAACGCGCCCAGGCTGACCTGGACCGTCTGGTCGTCGGACAGGGTAAGCCTGGTCCCGACCCCGGATATCTCGACCCACTCGAACCGCGGCGCCTGGGTGTAGAGGCTGTCGCCCGAGTCGTAGGCGTAGTAGAGCGCGGGCGCGCGCGGGCCGTCGGGTATCGGGTCGCAGGCCCGGATTTCGCCGATGCCCAGCTCGAAGACGCGGACGTACTCGGCCCCGCCGACCGTGATCGCCAGCGTGCACGGCACCCGGGTCTCGCGCGGTATGCCCGGGTCGGCCTGGACCCGGAACCGGTCGCCCGAGTTCCGGCCGGTCGAGTCGCGCATTATCGTGCCCCATCCGCCCAGCGAGTCGAGCACCGCGAGCCGCGCGTCGCCCGAGCGCAGGGTCGCGGTCACGCCGTAGGCGTGCCCCTGTCCCGAGTTCAGCAGTGACACCATCAGGTCGCCGGTCTCGCCCGGCTCGATCATCCCGTTGTTGTT
>JAFGQF010000179.1 GCA_016935775.1 Caldifarciminota bacterium | reverse complement strand
GACACTCGACTTTCGACATTTGACGACTACACTCTGGCATGCGCAGGCAAGCCACCCGGCTGCTGCTCGACGTCCTGCTGATCACGAGCGGGTCGGCGCTGATGGCCCTCGCCTACACGCTCTTCCTCATACCCCACCGCATCGTGCCCGGCGGCGCCGGCGGCGTTGCGATGATCCTCAACCACTTCTTCCGCACGCCGGTCGGGCTGGTCATCGTCATCCTCAACGTCCCGCTGTTCATCATCGGCATCCGGGTGCTGGGCAAGAGTTACGGTGTCAAATCGGTCCTCGGCATCATCATCTCCTCCGGGCTCATCGACCTGTTCGGCTACGCCCTGCCGCTCGGCAAGGCGACCGACAACCCGATCCTCGCCTGCGTGTTCGGCGGGCTGCTGCTCGGCGGCGGGCTCGGCCTGGTCTTCCGGGGCGGCGGCTCGACCGGCGGGTCGGACATCATCGGCCAGCTCATCAGCCGGCGCTCGAACCTCTCGACCGGTACGGCCATCCTGCTGGTGGACGCCGTGATCATCTCGGCCTCGGGCCTGGCCTTCGGCAACTTCGAACTCGCGCTCTACGGCTACCTCAACCTCTACCTCCAGACCCGGGCCATCGACCTCGTGCTTGAAGGTCTGAGCTACACCCGGGCGATGTTCATCATTTCCGACTCGGCGGTCGGCATCTCGCGCGCCATCACCGCGACGATGAACCGGGGCGCGACCCTGCTCGAGGCCGAGGGCGGCCACTCCGGCAAGCCCCGGCAAATGGTCTTCTCGGTGATGTCCAAGCGCGAGGTCATCCGGGCCCGCGAAATCGCCCGCGCCATCGACCCGCGCGCCTTCATCGTCATCACCGACGTCTACGAAGTGCTCGGCGAAGGTTTCCGGGCGAGGACATAGCATGAGAAAGGGTCCGAGGATTCCAGGGTCCAAGGGTGCGGGTCCGGTCCGTGCTCGCCCCTCATCTCTCATCCCCCATCCTAGTATTCGCTTGTCATTGGGACTTCGGCATTCGTCATTCGTTCTCAGTTCATCCCTCATCCCTTTCTCCTGATGCGACTCGGGTTCTACCAGTTCGAACCGAAGTTCCACGACCCGGAGCACAACCTCGCCCGCATCGAAACCGCGCTCGGCCGCGCCCGGGCCGACCTCGTCGTCCTGCCCGAACTCTGCACCACCGGCTACCTGTTACGCGACCGGGCCGAGCTCGAGCGGTACGCCGAGGAAGTGCCGTCCGGCCCGACCTGCCGCCGGCTGGCCGCGGTCTGCGCGCGCCGCAACCTCGCGGTGGTCGCCGGCCTGGCCGAACGCGCCGGCTCCAGGATATTCAACTCGGCCGTGCTGTTCACACCCGAAGGCAGAGTCAACACCTACCGCAAGTCCCACCTCTTCCTCGACGAAAAAGACATCTTCGACCCGGGAGACACCGGCTTCCCGGTATTCGAGGTCGGCTCGGTAAAGGTCGGGATGCTGGTCTGCTTCGACTACATCTTCCCGGAACCGGCCCGCTCGCTCGCGCTGGCCGGCTGCCAGGTGGTCTGCCACCCGGCCAACCTCGTGCTCGACTACGCCCAGTGGATGACGCTCACCCGCTCTGCCGAGAACCGCGTCTTCTGGGTGCTGGCCAACCGAACCGGCACCGAGACCCTCGGCGACCGGACGCTGGCGTTCACCGGCCTCAGCCAGATCGTCGAGCCGCGGGGCCGGTTGCTCTACCGTGCCGGGATGGACTCCGAAGAACTGCCGGTGATTGACATCGAGCCCGAGCGGGCCCTCGACAAACTCGCCACCCCCCGCAACCACTTGCTCGACGACCGCCGCACCGACCTCTACCGGCTCTGATCGGCGGCCGCCGGCCGAGCACTAGCGCGTCTTGACCAGCCGCAGGCCAAATGGGGACATGACCCGCGTTCGGTTCTCCGAATCCGGGATCGTGTCCCCGGCAGACATCACCCGCGCGAAGTACACCCCGGCGTTGAGCACCTGTCCCCGGCAATCACGCCCGTCCCAGAGGAAGGAGCCGGCAGCAGACGGCTGACGGCTTGCGGCCAGGCGGCGGACCAGCCGGCCGGTCGCGTCGAAGATGTCCACCCGGTCCGGGCTGTCAGCCGTGAGCTGCAAGCTGATAGCGGTTGTCCTCGTGAACGGGTTGGGCCGCGCTGCCATCCGGCATTCGTCACTCATCATCCGAAACTCGTCACTCTCAGTGACCGCCAGCCCGGTGACGAAGAACCCGGTGTCGGCGGTCACCTCGGCCATCCCATCGTTGAACACGAACCTGGCCCGGTGCTGCCCGGGCTCGAACCCGGACCGGTACGCGCTGTAGGATACGCTCTGCCAGTAACGGTGGTTGCTGGGCTGCAGGTCGAAGCTGATGGTGTCGTCCACCACCACCCTCCGCGCCACCGGCAGGTTCGAGTCCGCGTCCGAGTAGCTGACATTGAACCAGAAGCTGGTATCGGCGGTGCCGGTATCGGGCAGGACCCGGGCCCGCGTCAACACCGGCGCGTTGCTCTGGTTGATGACGAAACTCGGCGTCCGGTCAAGGTGGACCCGGCCCGGGAAGGTGGTGTCGCGGGTGGATGAACCGCTGGTGGTGATTGCCAGCGTCGTCGCCCCGACCCAGAGCCAGCCGGAGCTGTTGGGCCAGGGCCCGAACCGCGAATCGCCGGTAAGGTCCGATAACAGGCAACTCATCGTCAGCCGGTTGCCGTCGGTGTGACGCTGGATGTCGCCGATGCGCTCGGGCGTCTCGCCGGTGTAGCGGTTGATGGCATAGAGCCCGTGTTCCATCACCGGCCACGCGCTGACGTAGATCGGTCCGAACACCCAGGAATCCGACGGCGCCTCCGGGTTGGAGAACCCGAACGAGTAGGCGTACCACTTGAGGATTCCGCCCGACGTCGGCCACCCGCCGCCGTTGTTGGTCAGCGCGCAGTAGAACCGGTCCCCGGACCGGCCGACGAACGCGCCGGTCAGGTCGAGGAACGGCCCCTCGCCGTTATTGGTGTCGCCGGTGTCGTCAAGCGCGGCCCGGGCCAGCAGGTTGTCGCCCGGCGGCCAGGTGTTGCCCGAGTTGAACGGCGCCTGGGTGCCGTACTCGCGGCCGTTGTCGGCGCTGACAAAGTACCAGGCCGTACCCGCGCCCGGCAGCCCGAAGCTTGCGGCGAAGGTGCTGTCAAACCCCGGCTCGCCGACCCGGCTCATCGGCGCTTCGGTCCATGTCGCCTGGTTGTCGGTGGACCAGTGCAGCCGGGCGCTGGTCGCCCAGCCGCCCGCGTCCGATACGTCGGCGTTCACCACCGCGGTCCCGCCCGGCGCGCCCGCCGAGTTACAGACATTCTCCAGCAGCGGTGCCCGGCTCTCGGCCGGCGCCCGCGCCACCACCAGCACCACCAGCAGGCAGGTTGCCTTTTTCATCCTGTCGCCTCCTTGCCGGTCACGAGCCGCGGGTCGCGGGCCGCCGCCCGCAGAGCCCGCAGCGCGCTCGCTTCCTTGTCCTTGATTTCGAGCATCAGGTCGAAGTCGGTCTCCCGGGTGGCCCGCAGGAACCGCCGGAAGTGCTTGGGTTCAATGGTCTCCGCGTGCCGGCCCGGGCGCGCGCCGGGCTGCTGGGACGAGTAGTCAACCATCGGCGGCCCGTCGCGCCGGAGCCAGGTCCGGGCGCAGGCGGCCAGCGCCGCGCCGACTCCCTCGCCCCGGTTGTTGAGCTGGTGGTGGAAACTGTCGAACACCACCGGCACTCGGGCCAGTTGGCTGACCTCCAGGCAATCCGCGACGCCGAACAGCCGGTCGTCGTTCTCGACCGCCAGCCGCCGCCGGGTCGCCGGCTCCAGCATCCGGAAGCGCTCCGCAAACCGCCGGATGGCGGCTGGCTTGTCACCGTAGACCCCGCCGACGTGGAGCTGGATGCGGGCGGACAGTTCCAGCCCCATCAGGTCCAGCACCTCGGCGTGGTAGCGCAGTTCGGCCCGGCTGCGCTCGAACACCGCCCGGTCGGGCGAATTGAGCACGATGAACTGGTCCGGGTGCATTGACACCCGCATCCGGTGGCGCCGGGCGAATCGGCCGAGCTTCCGCAACCGGTCACGGAAACGACCCTGCCAGTCGAACCGGCACACCGGGTGCGAGGCGAACGGCACCAGGTCCGAGCTGATGCGGAAGCCGAGCAGGCCGTGCCCGCGGTTGAACTCGAGCATCCTTTCCAGGCAGTCTAGGTTCTGCCCGACCGTTTCGACCAACCGGGCGTCGGTATACGACGCCAGCCGGAAAGTGTGGTTGCCGGTGCAGCCGACCGACCGGTTAATGCACGGGTAGCCGACCCGCATCAGTCCGTCCGGCGCCCCTTGCCCGAGTCGCTGATGAACTGCAGCGCCTCGGGATAGGGCGTGAAGAAGGTCTGCTGTTCGAGGTACTTCTCGCCGAACCGCGCGACCAACGCCCGGATGATGCTCTGGGGCACGCTCAGCGGGACCTTGCCGTCGCGGTAGCTGGCGAGCGCCGATGAGAAGAACCGCTTCTCCGCGGCGCTCACCCGGTCCTTGAAATACCCGGCCGCGTGCTGGAGCACGTTGATCGCCGACGTGTGGCGCGGCTGCTTCGCGAACGCCTGTGGCAGGACCTCGGCGTAGCGCCGGAACACTTCGGCCACCGGCAGCTTGTCCGGGTTGGCGACGACCCGGCCCAGTTCCCGCATCCGCGCCTGGTTATAGGCCATCAAGAGCAGCTTGTTCTCGGCCTGGAACTTCACCAGCCCGGCCATCGCCGGCTTCGCCGCCAGCTCCCGGAACCGGGCCGAAACGTACACCCGGGTCAGGAAATGCTCGCGGATGCTGAAGTTGGTCAGCCGGCCCTCGTCCTCGATTGGCAGGTTCGGAAACCGCTCGAGCACCGCTGCGCCGAACATCCCGGCAATCCGGCCCGGCAGCGCGCTGCCCTTCGACGTCTCGCCGAACAGCTTCACGTCAAACAGGCCGCAGCTCGGGCTCCGGCCCTTGAGCACGAAACCGTCCACCGGCCCGAGGTTGTCGAGGAAGTCGCGCGTCCAGCTGCGCATCTCATCGGTCACGTCGCGCCCGGTCGCGGGCTGGACCAGCCGCAGTCCCTCGCCGCGCTTCACCATCCTTATCGAGTCGCGCGGTATCCCGAGCCCGATATCGGTCTCCGGGCAGGGCGTGACGCAGTCCAGCACCCGCCTGAACTGCTCGACCGCCTCGCTGGCGATTATCTGGCCGTTGTACCGGCAGTTGTCGAACGTCAGGCATCGGCTGAACACCACCCGCGGAACCGGGAAACCCATCATCGCAGTTCGCTCCCTTCCAGCTCGGCCAGCACGTACAGGCCGATCGGCAGCTCCCGCGTCGCGCCGGCCAGCTCGGCAATCACCTCCTGCACCTCGACGTCGAGCCGCACCCGGTTGTCCTCGGTGCGCACCTGCCGGGTCCCGAGGTAAGGCGCGCGCCGGACCACCGTCGCGGTCCCGATCTCCTCGAGCGACTCGGCATCGCGCAGCCGGAACCGCGTGCCCTCGCGCACGCGGTCGAGCCAGAAGCTCTCGACGTAGAGCCGAACCTGGTACCCGGGCCGGCCGAGGATGACGCTGGTGTTGTCGCCGGCCACGAGCGTCTGGCCCAGCCGCAGGTCGAGCTTGTAGACGATTCCCGCGACCGG
>JAFGQF010000178.1 GCA_016935775.1 Caldifarciminota bacterium | reverse complement strand
GCTCGAGCGCGGGACCGATATCGAGACAATCGAGTCGCTGGCCGTGCGCGAGCGCATCTCGCGCCTGAAGTACCTGGCCGAGGACGAGGCGGAGAAGGGCATCGCGCGGGCGCAGGAGGAGATCGAGGAGCAGTTGCGGGCCGGGAGCAAGACAACCACAGAGACACAGAGCGGGCAAGAGGTGAAGAGCCGGCCGGCCGGGGCCGGAGGAATCGACAATCGAGAATCCGGAAGCAAGAATTCCGCGGCCGGGGAGGCGAGATGATTAAGGAATACCAGACCGTAGTCTCGATCGCCGGGCCGCTGATGCTGGTCGAGGGCGTCGAGGGCGTGAAGTACCAGGAGCTGGTGCGCATCACCCTGGCCTCGGGCGAGACCCGGCGCGGCCAGGTGCTCGAGGTGGACCGCGACCGGGCCCTGGTCCAGGTTTTCGAGGGGACGTCCGGTATCGACGTGCCGGAAACGAAGGTGCGTTTCCTGGCCAGGGGCATCACCATCGGGCTGTCGCCCGACGTGCTCGGCCGGGTGTTCGACGGCCTGGGCCGGCCGCGCGACGACGGGCCGGAGATCATCCCGGACAGGACCGACGACATCTACGGCGCGCCGATCAACCCCTATGCCCGCGAGTACCCGAACCAGTTCATCCAGACCGGAGTGTCTTCGATCGACGGGCTGAACACGATGGTCCGCGGCCAGAAGCTGCCGATTTTCTCCGGGTCCGGCCTGCCCCACAACCGGCTGGCGGCCCAGGTCGTCCGGCAGGCGAAGGTGCTTGGGACCGGGGCGAGCTTCGCGGTGGTGTTCGGCGCGATGGGCATCACCTTCGAGGAGGCCGAGTTCTTCATCCGCGACTTCACCGAGTCGGGCGCGATCGAGCGGACCGTGCTGTTCCTGAACCTGGCCGACGAGCCGGCGATCGAGCGCATCGCCACCCCGCGCTCGGCCCTGACCTGCGCCGAGTACCTGGCCTTCGAGCGGGAGATGCACGTGCTGGTCGTCCTGACCGACATGACCAACTACTGCGAGGCGCTGCGCGAGATATCGGCCGCGCGCAAGGAGATTCCCGGCCGGCGCGGTTTCCCGGGCTACCTCTACACCGACCTGTCGTCGCTCTACGAGCGCTGCGGCCGGATCAAGGGCAAGGAGGGCTCGATCACCCTGATGCCCGTGCTGACGATGCCCGAGGACGACAAGACCCACCCGATTCCCGACCTGACCGGCTACATCACCGAGGGGCAGATAATCCTGTCGCGGGCGATGCACCGGCGCGGGGTCGCGCCGCCGGTGGATGTGCTGCCGTCCCTGTCCCGGCTCAAGGACAAGGGCATCGGCAAGGGCAAGACCCGCGAGGACCACGCCGACCTGTTCAACCAGCTCTACGCCTGCTACGCCCGGGGCAAGGAGGCCGAGGAGCTCGAGGTCATTCTCGGCGAGGCGGCGCTGTCCGAGATGGACCGGCTCTACCTGCGGTTCGCGCGCGAGTTCGAGGCGCGCTACGTTTCGCAGGGCGAGCAGGAGAACCGGACAATCGAGGCCACGCTCGACCTGGGCTGGGAACTGCTGGCCGCGTTCCCGCGCTCGGAGCTCAAGCGCGTGCGCGACGAGTACCTGGACAAGTACCACAAGCCCGAAGGCACAGGTCAGAAGGCAGAAGCGTGACGGACGTGCGAGCAATGACGAAGTACGAGTGCCGAATGACGAATGTCGGCGACGGGCCGGGCGGGCGCCGGTTAATTCGACGTTCGACAGTCGGCAGTTGACATTCCCCGTGCCGTTTACGCTACGTTTCGACGCGGTGCTGTTCGACCTGGACGGCACGCTGTTGCTGTCGGAGAAGGACCTCATCGCCTCGGTGCGGCACGCGCTTGCGGCGGTGGACCACCGCGAGCCGCCCGACGACGACACGATAATCATGGAGGTCGGCAAGCCGCTCGAGACAATCCTGCGCGAGCTCCAGTACCCGGCCGGGCCGGACGAGGCGAAGCTGTTCGCCGACACCTACCGCGAGCATTTCGCCCGGACATTCGGCACCCACACCAAGCTCGCGCCGCTCTGCCTTGAAGTGCTGGACGCGCTGGGCGAGGCCGGGGTGAAGCGCGCGGTGGTGACCACCAAGCACCAGGCCCAGGCCGATTTCGTGGTCGGGAAGATGGGACTGGCGCCGCGGCTCGAACTGGTGCGCGGCTGGCAGGAGGGCCGGAAGCACAAGCCCGACCCCGAGCCGTTCCTCGAAGCCGCGGCCGCGCTCGGGGTGGCGCGCGACCGGGCGCTGGTGGTGGGTGATACCGAGCAGGACATCGGCGCGGCCAAGGACGGCGGGCTAACCTGCTGCGCGGTGACCTGGGGGTTCCGACCGATACTTTTGCTCAAGTCGCTCCGGCCCGACTACATCATCTCACAACTGCGCGACGTCCTGTCCATTGCAGCGACCCCAACCGGCTGACTTCGCGGCTCGCTGTCGTATTCTGCGCCGGGCTCACCGCAGAGCCCGGCAGTAACTGGTTGTCGGCGATGGCTGGCCGATTCCGGGGGGTCATCTAACCATCTCTATTGTCGAGCCTTGGCGGCGGCGGCGGGCAAT
>JAFGQF010000029.1 GCA_016935775.1 Caldifarciminota bacterium | reverse complement strand
GACGCGCCGGACCGGGAGTGCAAGTCGTGCGGGCATTACTGGCGTACGTGCCCGTCGGGCAAGTGACCGTACCACCAGGTTCCAGTCCTGATCTTCCGTTGTCCGCGTTCATTGCCGATATCCTGGTTGTTTTTCGTTCGTTTTCCTTTTCGACTCCACCCCGCTGCCCCCTTTGTTACGGTTCTTGTGCTTGATACATTACCGTTCAGTCCTATACTGAACCGGTCCAAGGAGGTGGTATGAAGAAGAGTGCTTTTCCGCTCGCAACTGTGCTGGCGGCTCTGCTTTCGACCACGGGCAGCGCCGATTTCGAACTGGTCATCGATGGTGGTTTCGAGGAGCCGGCGTTCTACTCCGACCACGTGGCCGATGCCTGGCGGGTGCATGACACCATCACCACAGCGGTGACAGCGGTTCCCGGCCGTTACGGTAGCGGGTTCAGTATTGAGGCGCTGGCCGCCGATTCGCTGTGCGGCATCAGAACGAGCTTCGCCACCGACTTGGGCACCGGATACTCTTTTAAACTGTGGCACCGCGGCGGCGCGGGTCGGGCCGCGATTCTCGAGGCTGGGACCGGTTCGTTCGGCCGGGTGCTGCCGCTCGGAGTCGATACCTGCTGGACCGAGTACGGCTGCGGCTGGACCGCGACCAGTCCAGGTGCGGCGCTGTTCCTGCTTGACAACCCGGGCGGTCATCCGGCGCAGTTCGACGACGTGTCGTTTTCCGAGCCGCCGTCGGGATCAATGACCTTTGAGCCACCGATCAACATCGTTTTCGTCATCCACGTCGAGCATGGTGCGGGTCCGGATTACGATGCCTGGATGAACGAGAACGAGTGGCTCAAGGACATCTGCAGTCGGCAGGGGTTCAGGATGACCTACCTCACGCACGGGGCCTATATGGAGGAGATGCTGGTCGAGGGTGACGAGGACTCGATGCAGGTGTTGATAGGGCTCGGGCATCAGGTTGGTACCCACAACCATAACGTGATCCGGGTCGGGCCGCAGGAGTGGCGCACGGTCGAAAAGACTATCTGGGATTCGGCCTATGCGTCCTGGCGTGACAATCGGGAGTGGATTGACTCGGTGGTTGGCGCGGTCAACAATCTCGCGGTTAGCCCGGTTGTCCACCTGCCGTTCGAGGCGGCGCTGATGGATACGTTCGGCTACCCCCAGACAGTCAGCGGCGCGGTATCTACGCCCGAAACTCGGGGCCGGGAGCAAGTCGGATGGGACTTCATCGGCCACCAGCCTTTCCATCCCTTCCGGCCGGGGGCGAGCGAGGTCGAGGGCGAGCAGTGGCTTGAGGACGTTGGCGCAGGGTTCGTGAACATCGAGCACTACGCTCAGGTCGGCCACGCAATGGCGCACGGGTTCCCATGCCAAGTCGATGACCTTAAGCGGTTCTTCCGTCATATCTACAAGCAGTGGTTGTCCAAGGAGTCGAACCCCGAGCCGAATGGTGACGATAAGGTCTGGACCTACGGGTTTCTGACGCACCTCGGCACGAACCCAATCGAGATCAAGCTCAAGGTCGACTCGCTGATGACCTGGCTCAATGACAGTTTTGTCGGCAAGGCCACGCCGCGCGGCAACCTGGTAGCGCGGACAGCCACCGTGCAGCAGGTGCACGAGGAATTCCAGGGCTGGCAGTCGCAGCACCCGGGCGAAACGTCGTTCAGCTTCCTTTACCCGGAGCTCGGCGGCGGTATCGCCGAAACGGACGCTTGGTTTAGGCTCGCATCATGCAGGACTGTGATGTTCGGTAGCGTACTGCTCGTCCGGGAACGCGCGATGCTGTTCGATGCGTCTGGCCGGGCGGCACTCCAGCTGGAACCCGGCGAAAATGACCTCGGCCGGCTCGCAGCCGGGGTTTACTACGTTATCGGGACAGACCACCGGACCGCCCGGCGCGTCGTGAAGCCGCGCTAGCCAGGGGAATACTTCCTATGTGGAACGGCATTCCCTGTCTGGTTCAAGAAATAGAAGAGATAGGCACATTTCCCATTTTTGGTTTCGGCGCGCGGGTGGAGTCCTGAGCCCTGAGTCCTGAGTCCGGTTTTCGTCCGGGCGGTTGGTTCGGCCGTTCACGTTGCCGCTTCTTCCGTGCCCCTGCCTGCGCAGCCCGCGAACCGCGCCTACGCGGTCCAAACGCCGCGGCCGGCCGCGTTCAGCCGCAGGATTCGGGCCGGGTCGGGGTCAATACGCGTGATGGCAGGAACCGGGTGTGGGCCGCCGGAACCGCGCGGAACGAACGCGCCCGGTCCAATGCGTAGAGGCCCGGACAAGGAGTTGATATGAAGAGAAACGTCGCGATAGCCGCCGGGCTGCTGCTGGCCGCAGGACTGGCCGCGGCGGCGCCGGGTAACACGCGCACCGTCACGGTGCGCAGGCCCGGTCTGTTGGGCTGGCTGTTCGGCAGGCGCCAGGTGGTCGAGGTCCGTCACGCGCCGCGGCGGGTCGTCCGCCGGAACCGGTGCGAGGTGCGGCACGACCGGGGCCGGCATCTCGGCTGGACGGTCGGCCAGCACAAGGGCTGGAACCGGCAGGGTCGGCAGGCGCGGGGACGGTCCGGCAAGGGACAGCGCCGCGAGCACAGCGAGCACAGTGAGCGCCGCGGCGGCGGCCGGGGCCGGAACCGCTAGACAGCAGGAGTGTTACCAGGCGGGCGGGCCTTCGGGCCCGCCCGCACTGTCGGTCCGGCCGCGCCCGGCCGCAGTGAGACGGGCGTTGCCGTGTCCATCCCTTCGATGCTGATTGGAGGACCAATGAAACATCTCATCCTTCCCGTGGCCCTGGCCGCGCTGGTTGGCGGTTGCGGCCGGCCAATGCAGGTTGCCGATGCCGTTCCCGACACGCTCGAGCTGTACGAGACGACCCGGGTCATCCGCGAAATCCACGAGGTGCCGGTGTACTACGTGGACACGGTCTACTACGAGGAGGAGCCGGCGCCCGCCGAGACGGTCTTCCTGGTGGATGAGTACGAGAGCGAGACTTACGTGTTCGTGTCCGAGCCGGGCCGGCCGCACCCGCGCCGTCAGCGGCCGCGCTGGTCGCCGGGCCTGCCCGACCCGCCGGGCCGCCGCGAGCCGGGGCGCGAGCAGGAACAGCGCGGCGAGCGCCCGGACGACCCGGATCCCGAGCCGCCGCCGCGCGGACGGCGCGAGCCCGGCCCGGCACGTGAGCCGACGCCGCCGGACGAGACCGTTGCCGAGGAGACGCAGCGGCGCGAGGAACCGGGGAGGGACTTCGTGCCGGTGCTGGTTGTCGAGGAGGAGTTGCCGTTGAAGCCGGCCCCGCCGCAAGAGCCGGTGGTTCCGGTGGCGTTCACGCCGGCCGAACCGTCAGCCCCGGCCAGGGCCGAGAGGTCGGCGCCACGCCCGGCACCCGAAGTCACAGCGCCGGCAAGGCAGTCGGCAGACGACGGCCCGAGCGCGGAACAGCCCGCAACCCGGGGTCAGCGACCGGCCCGCGACCAACCGCCGCCGGCCGAAACAGATGAGCCGGAGGAGGTTGCGGGCAACTAGTCCGTCCTGAGCCGCTGCGCGTCGAGCCAGTCGGCGATGCGCTGTTCGATTTCGTCCCGGGCCTGCCGGAACCTGGCGAGGGTCTCTTCTTCGCTGCCGCCGGCTGCTGCCGGGTCGTCAATCGGCCAGTAGAGACGCTCGGCGCCGCCCGGCCAGACGGTCGGGCACGCCTGCGCGGCGCTGGCGCAGACGACAATCACGTGGTTGACCCGGCGATGCCCGAGGAATTCCCGCACTCCCTTGGGCCGCAGCCCGGCGACCGGGTAGCCTTTCTCGGTCAGCACCCGCAGGGCGAGAGGATGGATCGCGTCCGCCGGCTCGAGCCCGGCACTCAGCGCTACATACCGGTCGCCCGCCGCTTGGCGCAGTATTGCCTCGGCCAGCTGGCTCCGGCAGGAGTTCGCGGTGCAGAGGAACAGCACCGCAGGCTTTGCTTCCGACATTGCTTCTCCTGTGACGCCGACAGGCGTCCGGGGATTTTAGCCGGCTGCCGGCGGCGCGGCAAGAGCTTTGGAATTCTTGACGACAAACTCACTTGCGCCCGGCTTGACAAGTCAACTTGGTTTGTCTATCTTGGCCGGTCGTTCTCTTGAGGCTGATACCACGGAGGTGGTCTTGTCGAAGCTGATTGTCCGCATCGCCGTTACGGTCCTGTTGACAGCGCCGCCGGTGCCGGCGGTCTGGAACACCAGTCCCGAGCTGGTCCACCGACCGGTGTCGGTGTCGCTCGTCCCGCCGCTTTCGACCAACTGGCTGGAGGCCGGAAGTGTCCGGTCTAACCTGTCGGTCAACATCCTCGGCGGGAGGCTGGGGATGCTGGAGGGCGTCGAGCTGGGCGGGTTGTTCAATTCGGTGCGCTACCGCGTGACCGGGGCGCAGGCCGCATTCGGGGCCAGCACCTGCGGCGGCGACGTGAACGGCGCGCAGTTGGCGTTCGGAGCGGCGGTTGCGGGCGGCACGGTTCGCGGCGCCCAGCTCGCGTTCGGGGCGGCCGTGGCGGGCGAGGACCTGTACGGCGCGCAGCTCGCGTTCGGGGCGGCGGTCGCCGGGCGCGACGTCAACGGCGTGCAGTTGTCGTCCGGGGTGAACTCGTGCGGCCGCGATCTCACCGGCGCCCAGTTCGGGTCGGTGAACATCTGCGAGGGCCGGAACCTTGCCCAGGTGGGATTCGTCAACATCGCCGGCACCGACCGGTTCGCGCAGCTCGGGTTCGTGAACGTTGCCGACCGGGTGGCCGGGGTGCAGCTCGGGTTCGTGAACATCGCCGACGAGTCGGACTGGTCGTTCGGGTTCGTCTCGATTGCCGAGCGGGGCCGGTTCGACGTCTGCCTCGAGGCATCCGAGGCGCCGCTCGGCGCGTTGAGCCTGAAGGCGGGCACGCGCCGGGTTTACAATGTCTTCACGCTCGGCTGGGCGCCGGGCGATTCGGCGCGGCTGGCCGCCGGGCTGGGCATCGGGCTGCACTTCCCGGCCGACCGCTGGTTCTTCGATGTTGACGCGACCGTCCAGTCGGTCTTCACCGGCCCGGAGTGGTTCGGCGAGGGCTCCAGCTTCGGGGTGCTGACCAGGTTGCGGCCGACGGCCGGGTTCCGGTTCGCGCGCTGGCTGGCGGTGTATGCCGGGCCGAACCTCGCCGCGTGGCGGTCGGACGATGAGGACGGGTCACGGGTCCCGCTGTACGACCTGCCGCTCGCGACCGGCGCCGAACCGTATTACCGGCTGTGGCCGGGGTTCACGGTCGGGCTGCAGGTTTCGCCCGACGCGGCCAGGAACTGAGGCTTGCGGCCGAGGCCGGCTTGACTCCCCGGCCGACAGGCATATCGTAGCCGCGTGACTGGAGCGGTGAGACCGAGGATGGCGTTGAGCCGCGCGCTGATCCGTGCGGGCGGATTCCTCCAGTCGCTGGCCGCGCCGGTGATGGGGCGCGGGGATTTGGCCGAACTGAACCGCCGACAGTACGCCCGGCCGGACATCATCGGCCTGTTCTCCAGTGACGATTACGTGGACAGTGGCCTGACTTCGAGCGAGGCAGCCGTGCTCGAGCGTGCCCGGCTGCGGCCGGGCACGCTCCTGGACCTGGGCGCGGGCGGCGGGCGGGAGGCTGTTGCCCTTGCCAGGATGGGTTTCCGGGTGACCTGCGTGGACTACTCGCCCGTCCTGCTCGAGCGAACGATAGCGCACGCCGAGCGCCACGGCCTGCGAATCGAGACCATGGTCCGGGACCTGGATGCGCAGGACCTCGGGGCCGGGCCGTTCGACGCCGCCTGGATTTCGTCCCAGATGTACTCGTCGATACCGGGTGGGTCCGGCCGGGTCCGGCTGTTGAAGCGGGTCGCGGCCGCGCTGAAGCCTGGCGGCGTGTTCCTCTGCCAGTTCCGGTGGGGCGGGCCGCGGCGGACGCGCATCGGGGAGATGGCCCGGCGGGCGGCGGCGCTCTTGTCCGGCAACTTTCGCTACGAGCCCGGCGATGAGCTGCTGGGGGGTGCGGAGTTTGCCCACAGCTTCTCTTCCGAGGCCGCGCTCAGGCGCGAGTTCGCGCGGGGCGGGTTCGAGGTTCTTGACCTGATATTCGATGTCGCGAGCCGCGGCGGCTGGGCGGTGCTGGAGAAGGGCCGGTGACGTCAGACCGGGCGGCCAGGTGGTTCGGCGGGAGGACCGATGACCAGGGGCTAAACCGGGCGCATCGCCCGGCGCTCAAAGGAGGAACCAGTGAAACGACACTACAACAATGCGGGCACGGCCGTCAGCGTGGCGCTGCTGTTCGGGCTGGCGTCGGTGGCGGTCGGAGCCCGTTCCCGCGAGGCGTGGGTCGGCGAGCGAGTCGTGTTCCAGGACGAGCAGGTGAACCGGGAAATCGGGTTTCAGCAGTACCGGTGGACGCCGGAGCCAACCGAGGGGCACTGTCGCTACGGCGACCTGGCCGGTAAGCTGGCGACGGTCGTCGCCGCACGCGAGGTCGAGCCCGGCCGGTGGCTCGTGACGCTTGAACTCGACAGCTCGAAGCGGCGCGTCTACACCGATGTCGCCGGGTTTGCCCTGCGCAATGTCGGCTTTCTGTCCGAGGCGGAGAGTGCCCGGCAGTGGGTCGGCCAAACGTTCTACAACCGGGTGCACGGCCCGCGGGCGACCGGCCACGCCCGGAACCGGGTCTATGCGTGGCGGCCGCTGGAGGAGCTGGCCGCGCGGCTGGCCGGCGATTCCGGGCACGCCGAGGTG
>JAFGQF010000177.1 GCA_016935775.1 Caldifarciminota bacterium | reverse complement strand
TTCACCCCGCAGTCGACAAGCACGACCCGTTTCTTTCCGCTGCCAAGCCGGGATTCGTCGCGCACCGACACCTGACTGACGATATCGGTCCTGTTCGGGTCGAAGAAAGCTGGCGGCTCGGTGCCGGCCGGCACGATTCGGCCGAGCATCGTCCCGCGCTCGCGCAGCCGCAGGGTCAGTTGCCGGGTATCGATGCCGGTCACGCCGGGAACGCCCTGCTCCGCCAGCCAGCCTGAGAGCGAGAGGTCGGACCCGGCGTGGCTGGTGTCATCGTGCGCGCGCTGGACCACCAGCCCGGCGGCCTGGATTTGGTCCGATTCCCAGCGCTCCGGGTCGCCGGACACACCGTAGTTGCCGATGAGAGGATAGGTCATCACCAGTATCTGGCCGCGGTAGGACGGGTCGGTCAGCGCCTCGACGTAGCCGACCATCGAGGTGTTGAAGACCACCTCGCCCGCCGCCGCGACGTCGTGCCCGAAGCCCGTGCCCTCGAAAACCGTGCCGTCCTCGAGCTCGAGCCGAACCGTCCGAAGGTCGCCGGACAAAAGCGGGCCGCCCGGTTGGGGCGGCCCGTTGGATTTCGGCAATGCTCTACTTCAGCACTTGGATGTTGTGCTTCTCGCAGACCTTGTGGAGCTGCTTCGGCCAGACCGTGACCGTCACCTCGCCGAAGTGCGCCTTGCGCAGCAAGAGCATCTGGACCCGTCCCTGGCCGATGCCGCCGCCGATCGACAGCGGGATCTGGTCCTTCATTATCATGCTGTGGTAGGGCAGCTTCAGCCGGTCGAGCTGACCCGACAGCTTCAACTGCTGCCTCAGGGTCTCCTTGGTCACCCGGATGCCCATCGAGCTCAGCTCGTGGCGGCGCTTGGTGAGGTGGTTCCAGACCAGAATGTCGCCGTTCAAGCCGTGGGTGTCCTTGCCCGTCATCTTGGACGTGTCGGTGACCCAGTCATCGTAGTCCGCCGCCCGCATCTCGTGCGGGTAGCCGTCCTTGAGCACCCAGCCGATGCCGATGATGAACACCGCCGGCGAGTAGTCGTTGAGGATCCGCGTCTCCCGCTGCTTGCGCGGCAGGTCCGGGTAGCGCTCGAGGATCTCCTCGGCGTGGATGAACGGCAGGTCCTTGGGCAGGTTCGGGTAGCGCTTGTCCTTCAGCTGCGGGTACATCTGCTGGACGTAGTCCTCAGCCCCGGTGATGACCTTCCAGATTCTCCGGACGGTCTCCTTGAGGTACTCGAGGTTCCGGTCCTTGGCGGTGATGACTTTCTCCCAGTCCCACTGGTCGACGTAGGAACTGTGGTCGTGGTCGAGGAAGTAGTCCTTGCGCACCGCCCGCATGTCGGTGTTGATGCCCTCCCCGACCTTGCAGCCGTACTGCTTCAGCGCCCACCGCTTCCACTTGGTCGCGGCCTGGACGATCTGGGCGTTGATCCGCGGCGAGATACCGAGACCGCAGGGGAAGTCGACCGGCGTCCGCGACCCGTCGCGGTCCAGGTTGTCGTTCATCCCGCTTTCCTTCTCCACGATCAGCGGAACCTGGACCATCATCAGGTTGAGCTCGCGGGCGAGACCCTTCTCGATGTACTCCTTGACGGCGTAAATCGCCTTCTGGGTCTGGTTGTTATCGAGGACCGGCCGGTAGTTCACCGGCAGTATCTTGTCGACCTTCGGGTAGGTGCTCATTCCCGGCCCGGCGAGGTCGGCCGCCTTGCCGGTCTTGCCCGGCTTGACCACCGGCTTCGCCTTCTTTGCCGGCCGCCTGGCGGCAGGCTTCCGGGTCTTCTTCGCGGGCTGCTTTGCCATCTGCTGTCTCCTTTGTTTGCAGAAAAACCAAGCGACCGGGCAGAATGTAGCAATCTCTGCCGGACAGTCAACCCGGGTTGACTCGCGCACGGGCGACCCTATCTTCGGGCGTGAGCCCGCTGCTGCTGGTCTTGCTCTCCGCCTCGCGCGTCATCGTCACCGAGGTGATGGCCAACCCGCTCGGCGGCACCGGCGCTCGGTTTCCCGAGGACCGCAACGAGTACGTCGAGCTCCACAATCCCGGTCCGCACGCCGTCGACCTGTTCAACTGGACGCTCGACGACGGCGATGCCACCGACCGGCTCATCGCCTGGCAGGACACGTCGCTGCTCGCGGTCAACCCGACCCTGGTCATCGGCTCGACCTGGCTTCGGCCCGGCGGCTACGCGGTGGTGCTCGACTCCGAGTACACCTGCCCGAACCCCGAAGGCGACCAAGTGCTGCCCTACGTCTTCGGTGACAGCGCGCTCGTCCTGACCACGCCCAACACGACCATCGGCAACGGTCTGGCGGTCAACGACCCGCTGACGGTTTTCTCGCCCTACGGCGACACGACCAACTTCGGAACCCCGGCAGACCCGGGCGACGATTTCCCGGCAAACCCGGGCGACGGCCTGTCCTGGGAGAGAATCGACCCGCTTGGCCCGGACTCGGCTGGCAACTGGGCGGTCTGCCTCGACACCAACGGCACTCCCGGCCGTCCCAACAGCATCACCCGGCAACCCGACCTCGCGGTCACGCAACTCGAGCCCGAGCAGCCCGACTCGCTCGTTCCCGGTGAGGCTTTCCATTGCCTGGTAACGGTCGCGAACCCGGGCTTCGTGGCCACCCGCGAATGGCGGCTGCGGGTCTTCCTTGACCGCAACGGCAGCAGCCTGCCCGAACCGGAGCAGGAACCGGTCCAGACCCTGCTCGGCTGGAACCTGCTGCCGGGCGCGGATTCCAGCCTGCGCCTGCGCTTCACCTGCCCGCGGGTCAGGACCGAACTGTGGGCCCGGCTCGAATGCCCGGACGACCGCGATACCCTGAGCAACATCCGCCGCTACCAGCTCCAGCCCGGTGCCGAGGACCGGTTCGTCAGCCTGTCGCGGCCGGGCTTCAGCCCGGACGGCGACGGTTTCGAGGACAGCCTGGAAATCGTCCTGTCGCTGCCAGAGCCCGGCCGCAGGCTGGAACTGGTCATCTTTGACCTCGGCGGTCACGCGGTCCGTCGGCTCTACTCGGACAAGCCCGGCGAGGAACACGGCCTCATTGGGTGGGACGGCCGCGACGACTCGGGCCGTGAGCTTGCCGCCGGCATCTACGCACTCTGGGCTCGCTACGACCTCGTCGGCCGCGCGCTCGAAGCCCGCCTGCCGGTCGCGCTCTACCGCTGACCGGGCCGGCTAGCCCAGGATATAGGAACGGGGATTCACCCAGGAGCCCTTGCGCTTCACCCCGTAATGGAGATGGGCGCCGGTCGAGCGACCCGAGCTGCCGAGTCGGCCGATTTGCTGGCCCCGGGCGACGGTCGCGCCGACCTCGACCGAAGTCGAGCGCAGGTGAGCGAAAAAGGTGTGGATGCCGTTGCCGTGGTCGATTTCCACGACCCGGCCCCAGTTGCTCTTCCAGCCCGAATAGACGACCCTGCCGGCCGCGGGCGCGACCACCGGCGTGCCGTAGGGCGCGACGATGTCGATGCCGTCGTGCATGTTGCGCCTGCCGGTGAACGGGTCGCTGCGGTAGCCGAAACTGGACGTCACCCAGCCGCGGACCGGCCAGATTGACGGCAGGTGGGCGAGTCGCTCCTGCTGGTCCTTGAGCGCGGTCTCGATCTCGTCCAGCGACCGCTGCTCGAACTGCACCCGCCGGACCAGTTCCTCAACTTGGGGCTCGACCGGCTCGTCGCCGCCACCGCCCACGCCCATCATCCGGATGTCGTCCGGTATCAGGTACAGGCCGCAGGCGGCCCGGAGCCGGTTGTCCATCTCCTCGGTGCTGGCAAGGAAGTTGCGGAAGGTGTCCACTGCGGCGGCGTAGGTGGTGATCTTCTGTTTGAGCAGGTAGTTCTCCGCCACGAGCCGCTTCATCCGGCCGTGGTCGGTGTGCCGGTCCAGGTAGAGCTGGCCCAGGAAACCGGTGAGGACCAGCAGGCCGACAAGCCCGACTGCGCCAAGATACAGGTATGGAATCGGAACGGAAAACCTGAGCAGCCGGTTGCGGCGCTTCAGGGCGAAGACAACCTGGAGCCGTTCCACGGACCCCAAGTCTAGCGACCGGGCCGGGCCAGTCAAACCGGCGGGCTAGCGGTTGATTATCAGCCGGTCGCGATAACCGGCGCTGTAGGTTTGGGTGCCGGTGCCGGCTTCGCTGGTTCGGGCGTCGAGCTTGTACAGGTAGACACCGTTTGCCGGGTTCCGGCCCTGCTCGTCGCGGCCATCCCACTCGAGCTGGTTGTAACCGAACCCGCAGAGCTGCTCGGGCAGCCGCCGGACCAGCCGCCCGGACAGGCTGTAGATCTTGACCGATACGAACGCCGCCCGGCTCAGGTTGAAGGTGAACCGGGTCACGCCCGGCCAGCCCGGGCTCGGGTTCGGGTAGACCAGGCACGAATCCAGGGTCAGTGCCTCGTTGCGGCTGGTTTGGAAACGGTAGCGGGCCACACGGCGGTTACGCAGGTTGTCGGACAGGGTGATGGTCAGCGAGTCGAGCGTGACCCCCTGGCCGACCGATACCGGGTAGGTGAACCGGCCCCGGGTCGTCGAGTTCTGGTCGTAGCTGAACCGGCCGTGCAGCCGGACCCGGTCGGCGACGCCTGCTCCCTGGTAGAAACTCAGGCCGTAGTCGGCCACCGGTGCCAGCAGGATACCAGATTCGTCGGTACAAACCCCGACCAGCTCGAACTGGCCGGGCACGAGCACGGTATCGGTCTCGCTCAACGGCCGGCCGTCGGCCAGCAGCAGGAGTTCGGGCGGGTCGCGGTCAACGGTTGCAATCGTATCGCCCAGCGCCAGGCCGCCCCGGTTTGACGAGTACGCCTGCTGCCCGGACCAGGCCAGCAGGCTCACCCGGCTGGTATTCGGCACGCGGATGTAACGGCCGTCGGGCACGACCAGCGTGTCCGGGTAGTCCAGCTTGGGCACGGTGAACGACGTCCGGACCGTGTCGCCATCAAAGGTGCCGATGCCGGCGTGCAGCAGGTAGCCGGGCAGGGTGTAGGTGGTCGAGCCGGCGTCGGACGAGTAGCTGCGGAACCAGTCCGCCTCGCACGCCCTGACTCCGTACATCCCGGACCCGACCGGCACCGAACCGGTCACCGCGTTGCTGCCGCCCGGGTAGAGCGTGTCCGGCTCGACCACCGGCTCGATACCGGCCATCGGAAGCCGGACCACGGTTGCGGGGTCGCCGAACAGGTGGTAGGTGGTGTTCCTGAGCCAGGCGCCAAGCCAGGCCGAGCCGACCGGTAAATCCGGGTTCGCCACCAGGTTGCTGACCCAGGTCCGGGCGACCAGTTCGTTGCCGCCGGGCGTGGTCGCCTTGGTCGCGCCCGCGGTCGCGATGCAGCCCGAACGCATCCGTACCAGTTCCTCGGCGATTGACTGGTAGCGGGTATCCTCGAAGCGGCCGACCCCGCACGACCCGAAGAACGCCACCGGGTTGCGGGTCCCGGTCTCGACATTGCCGACCCCGTCAATGTTCAGCGCCCGCTCGTGGCAGAGCTGGAACCCGGCGCCGTGGCCGAAAAAGAACCAGAGCAGCGCTCCCTGGCGCAACTGCTCGAGCAGCTCGACGCGGGCCCCGGCCTTGTCATTTACCCCGGTGAAAGGAAACTCGGTCAGGTAGACCTTGACCGGGTCCAGCAACTCCTGGGCGTAGAGATGGATGTTCTCGCACCCGCCGATGTGGGCGAAGCCGATCGGGTCACGCTTGGACAGGTCGGGCTGGCCCAGCCACTCGTCGTCGGCCAGCAGCAGGAACCGCTTGGTCCAGAACGCGGCTGGCTGGCTTTCGTAGGCTCGGACCTTGTCCAGGAACTGGCGCAGTTCGGTGGGACTGCGGGCGGTCACCCGGCCGAGAATCATGTCCGGCCCGCTGCCGTCGCCGTCGAAGTCGGCAAACCAGGCGTCGAACGCCTTGGCCTGGGAACCGTAGACTTCCGGGTAGATGTCGAACCCGACCGAATAGGTCGGCACTCC
>JAFGQF010000028.1 GCA_016935775.1 Caldifarciminota bacterium | reverse complement strand
TTGACCACTGACCGGCTGCTTGAACGGTTCCGGCAGGGCGACCAGCGGGCGTGTGCCCGGGTTGTTTCGCTGGTCGAGGACGAGGACAAGCAGGCGCCGGAACTGCTTGACCGGCTTTACCCCGCGACCGGCCGCGCCTGGCGGATCGGTGTCACCGGGCCGCCGGGTGCGGGCAAGAGCACGCTGGTCGAACGGGTGGCCCGGCTCTTTCGAGAAGAGGACCGAACAGTCGGCATCGTCGCGGTGGACCCGACCTCGCCTTTCTCGGGCGGGGCGATTCTCGGCGACCGCGTCCGGATGCCGTCGCTCTTCACCGACCCCGGGGTGTTCATCCGCTCGATGGCCAGCCGGGGCGGTCTTGGCGGTCTCGCGTTGCGGACGACCGAGGTATGCGACGTGCTGGACGCGTTCGGCCGCGACATCATCATCATCGAGACGGTCGGCGTGGGGCAGATCGAGCTGGACGTGGCCCGGGCCGCCCAGACCACGGTCGTCGTGCTGGTCCCGGAGTCGGGCGACGCGGTCCAGGTGATGAAGGCCGGGCTGATGGAGATCGGCGAGGTCTTCTGCGTCAACAAGGCCGACCGCCAGGGTTCGGACCGGTTGGTGGTCGAGGTCGAGTCGATGCTCAACCTGCGCGCGCGGCTGGACGACTGGCGACCGCCGGTCGTGCGGACGGCGGCGACGACCGGCGAAGGTCTAACCGAGTTGCTTGCCGCGCTCGCGAGCCACCGGATTCACCTGGACGGCACGGGCCGGCTCGCGGCCCGGCGACGGGAAACCGTTCGGAACGCGGTTGTCGAGCTGGTCGAGGAGCGGCTGCGGCGCAACGTCTGGCAGCAAGCGGCCGTGTCGGCTCTGCTGGACGCGGCGGTCGCGAAGGTGCTGGCCGGAAGCTCGACGCCCTACCGGGCGGCGGGGGAGATTCTGAAGATGGTCGAGGCGGATTGACAGGAGGTTCGGATGGGTGAGACCGACGAAAGCCGCCGGGAGGAGATTGCCCGGCGCAGCGAGGCTTGGCGGCAGCGGGCGGGAAATGTCGGGCGTGAAACGGTTTCCGGCGTACCGCTGAACCTGCTCTATACTCCGCTTGACCGTGAGGGAGCAGACTACCTGCGCGACCTCGGGTTCCCGGGCGAGTACCCCTACACCCGGGGCGTTCACCCGGACATGTACCGCGGGCGGCTCTGGACGATGCGGCAGTTCGCCGGGTTCGGCTCGGCCCGCGACACCAACCGGCGCTACCACTACCTGCTCGACCACGGCCAGACCGGGCTGTCGGTCGCGTTCGACTTCCCGACCCTCTACGGCCGCGACTCGGACGATGAGCGGGCCCGCGGCGAGGTCGGCAAGTGCGGGGTAGCGATTTCGTCGCTCGCCGACATGGAGGTGCTGTTCGACGGCATCCCGTTGGACAAGGTCTCGACCTCGATGACCATCAACGGGCCGGCGTCAGTGGTCTGGGCGTTCTACATCGCGGCGGCCGAGAAGCAGGGCGTGAAGAGCGATGTACTGCGCGGCACCATCCAGAACGACATACTCAAGGAGTACATCGCCCAGAAGTCCTGGCTGTTCCCGCCCGAGCCCTCGATGCGGGTCATCACCGATATTATGGCCTATTCCGCAAAGCACGTCCCGAAGTGGAACACGATTTCGATCTCCGGCTACCATATCCGCGAGGCGGGCTCGACCGCGGCCCAGGAACTGGCGTTCACGCTCAAGGACGGGCTCACCTACGTCGAGTCGGGCATCAAGGCCGGGCTCGACGTCGACACCTTCGCGCCCCGGCTGTCGTACTTCTTCAACTCCCACCTCGACTTCTTCGAGGAGGTCGCCAAGTTCCGGGCAGCGCGCCGCATCTGGGCCCGGGAGATGAAAGAGACCTTCGGGGCGAAGGACCCGCGCTCCTGGCTGCTCCGGTTCCACACCCAGACCGCCGGCTGCACGCTCACCGCCCAGCAGCCCGAGAACAACATCGCCCGGACCGCGTTCCAGGCCCTGGCCGCGGTGCTGGGCGGCACCCAGAGCCTGCACACCAACTCGATGGACGAGACCTGGGCGCTGCCGACCGAGAAGGCGGTGCTCATCGCCCTGCGCACCCAGCAGCTCATCGCCGAGGAAACGGGCGCGGCCAACGTGGCCGACCCGCTGGGCGGCTCGTACTTCGTCGAGTCGCTGACCGACGAGCTCGAGCGCCAGGCCTACGAGTATTTCCGCAAGATCGACACGCTCGGCGGGATGGTCGCCGCGATCGAACACGGGTTCCCGCAGCGCGAGATCGCCGACGCCAGCTACCGGTACCAGAAGGCGGTCGAGGAAGGGAAGCGAACGGTGGTCGGGGTGAACCGCTACGTGGTCGAGGGCGAGAAGCTCGAGATACCGCTGCTGAGGATCGACCCAGAGGTCGAGCAATCGCAGTGCCGGCGGCTGAACGAGCTGCGCGAGTCGCGGGACAACGCCCGGGTGGACAAGGCCCTGGCCGACCTGCGGGCGGCCTGCTCGTCGGAGGACAACGTGATGTACCCGATCCTCGAGGCGGTCCGGGCCTACGCCACGCTGGGCGAGATCTGCGGAGCGATGAAACATGTGTTCGGCGAGTACCGCGAGCCGCCGATGTTCTAGGAGGTTGAATGCCGAAGAAGCTGAGAGTCCTCGTGGCCAAGCCCGGGCTGGACGGGCACGACCGGGGCGCCAAGGTGGTCGCACGCGGCCTGCGCGACGCCGGGTTCGAGGTGATTTACACCGGGCTGCACCAGACCCCGGCGATGATTGTCGAGGCTGCGGTCCAGGAAGACGTTGACGCGGTCGGCCTGTCGATACTGTCCGGCGCGCACATGACGCTGTTCCCCG
>JAFGQF010000176.1 GCA_016935775.1 Caldifarciminota bacterium | reverse complement strand
GTCAAGTGCCCGGTCTGCGGCAAGTAGCTTCCCGGTTCGACACCGCCTGACGCCGGCCCGGCCGTCAGGGTTCCAGGACCAGTAGCCCATCATCCGGGCGTGTCAGCAGGCCGGTGAGAAACCGGCTGCCGACTTCGAGATACAACTGGTGGCTTCCGAGCGGGCGCGGCAGGACCGGGGTCGCGGCCCCGGCCGTGAGCGTGACCGGGAGCAGGTGGCCGATGACCAGTTCGGCCCGGGCTTCGAGGCCGGTCCCGAGCCGTCCCGGGGACTGCGCGCCGGGCAGCAGCCCGTTCCAGCCGGCCGCGCCGTCCGCGAACCCGGCCAGGCTGACTCTTGACAGGAACAGCGGCAGGGTGCCGAGCCCGCGCTCGGGCTGCCAGGCGGTCACGCGCAGTTCGGCCCGCAGGCCGGTGACGGTCCGGCAGGGCGCGGAAGCGGCCGGCCAGCCCCGGACCGCGAGCACGCCCGGCCCGGGGGCGATAACCCAGGCGCTGTCGGCCGAACGGTCGCCGAACGCGGTCGCGGCCGCGGCCTCGAGCCGGAGCGAGGCGTCGGGCCAGGGTTCGATGAACTGCACGCAGTAGCCGGCGACGCGGACCCGGTCGCGGGCGCCGGCGAGCGCGCGCGACTCCAGCCGCGACTCCAGGCCGAGGATTGCGCCCTCGGTCGGCGCCGGCTGGCCCCGGAACCGGAGCGCGGTCGAGGTGGCGATGCCGAGCGAGAAGCGGGTCCGGGCCTGGCTGTCGTGAACCAGCCCGGTCCCGAACGCCAGCCGGGTGCTGCGCCGGGTGGCCGGGAAGGGCAATTCGATGTCCAGGGCCAGGTCGCGGCGGTCGAGGTCGAGGTCGGCGGACAGCCGGAGCCGCGGCCGGAACCGGGTGAGCGTGTAGTCGAGCGCCAGGAAGGGCGTGCCCGAGAAGCGCCAGCCCGCGGCCAGGATGTACTCGTGGAAGTGAAGCGGGTCCCAGCCGAAGGTGAAGGCGCCGGCCTGCCAGCCGCCGGCGGGCAGGGCGAGCGGGAACCAGAGTGCCGGCGTCAGCCCGGGCAGGGCCGAGTAGGCGCAAACCGGCCCGTCGGCCGGCTGCCAGCGGGGCGCGGTCGCCGGGTGGGGCGGGTCTGGTTCGGCTGCCGGTTGCCAGTCTTTCGGCCGGACCGGCAGCAGGGCGATGTCGAAGCCGCGGGCCGAGCAGCCGACCAGCGCCAGCAGGCTGTCCGAGGGCGCGACCGCCGGCTCGAACACCCCGGTCAGCACGTTGGTGCAGCGGACGGTTCGGCCGGTGGCGATGTCCCGGGCGTGGAGGTTGAACACGCCGTCGCGGTCGGAGATGAAGTAGAGTCGCCTGCCGTCGCGCGACCAGCAGGGCGACAGGTCGTTGGCCGCGTCGTCGGTCACCGGCACGCGCCAGCCGCGCTCGAGGTCGAGCAGCTCGATATCGGGCCGTCCCTCGGGCCGGTTGATGCCGAACGCCAGCCAGCGGCCCGAGGGCGAGAAGCGCGGCGAGCTGAACCCGGTCGGCTCGTCCGGGTCGAGCAGGAGCGAGAGCCGGCCCGATTCGAGGTCAATCGTCACCAGCGCGTCGCCGCCGGCGCGAACCAGGACCGCGGCCAGCCGGCGGCCGTCGGGCGAGAAGTCGGGGTCGCGCAGCCGCCGGCCCGGGAGAATCGGCCGCGCCGCCAGGGTGGCGAGGTCGAGCAGCCATAACCCGGACCGTTCGTGGAAATCCGGGCCGATGTCGTGCCGGCTGAAGGCGAGGGTCCGGCCGTCGGGCGACAGGCTGAGCGTGCCGTGCACCTGGGCCTGGTGCAGGACCCGGGTGCGGCCGGTGGCGGTGTCGAGCGCGCGGATGGAAGGGTACTCGGACCGGTCGCGCGACAGGTAGAGCAGTTCGCCGTCAGACCAGCACGGGCTGCCCGCGTTCCAGCCCTCGTTCGTGAGCCAGCGCAGGGGAGTCACCGGCGCGCGCGCGATTGCCTGCCGGGCGCTTTCGGCTTCGGCCCGGGCCGACGCCTGCCATTCCGGCCACAGCGCGGCGAAACCGCGGCCCCAGGTCCGGCGGGACGCCGGTTGCTCGGTGAACGGCGGCAGCCGCCCGCGGGCCCGGTTGTAGGCTTCCCAGCCGTCGCCGGCCGACGAGTCGCGGGTCGGGAGCCGGTCCAGCCACTCGCTGAACATCCCGCCGTGGAGGTACGGGGCGAGCCCGCCGGGCCACGATTCGAGCTCGTAGGTGACGCAGCGGTCCGCGGGCAGCAGCCGGTCCTGGAGCGCGGCGGCGCGCAGCAGCATCTCGTACTCGCTCGAGCCCAGCCGGCCGTAGCCTGAAAGCCGGGTTTCCCAGAGCTGGGCGTAGCCCTCGAGCAGCCAGACCGGGGCGAGCGGCGCGGTCAGGATGATTCGGCCGAAGACGCGGCGCAGGGCCGCGGTCGGACCGGTGGCGCGGTCGAGCTGCTCGACGTGGGCGTACTCGTGGGCGAAGAGCGTCCAGAGCCAGTCGTCGAACCCGACCCGGTCGCCCGAGGGCAAAACCGGGAACAGGGTGATGGTGTTGCGGGGCAGGGGCGACGCCCAGCCGTTGGGCCGGTCCTGGACGTCGGCGACGACGACATCCACCGGCCCGGCCGGCCGGGGCACGCCGGCCTGTTCGAAGCTGTCGGCCACCGCCTCGGCGATGCCGGCGATTCTCCGGGCCAGCGCCTCGGTCGCCGGGTCGGGCGCGCCGCGCGCGGCGAAGTGGACCCGGAAGCGGTCGGTCGGCAGGGTGTGCCAGTCGAGGCGCGGGTCCGGGGTGAACGTCCCGGGCAACTGGCCGCAGAGCAGCAGCGCGACCAGCAGGCTCATCCGAGCATCAGCCGCTTGACGACGATGGTGGCGTAGCTGCCCGGGGGCAGGAAGAAGCCGAGGGTGAGACGGCTGCGGCCGGGGTAGAGGTCGTCGGGCTCGGGCCCGGACAGTTCGGCGTTGCGCGGCACGACCACCGCGGCCCGGTCCCAGGACTTGAAGTAGAGGCCGCCGAGCCGGAGCTTGAGCCGCAGCCCGGCGAGCTCGAGCCCGCGCCCGGCGAGGACCTCGGTCATCTCGCGCATCACCCGGTCGCTCTTCGAGTGCGCGTCCGGGGCGGGCGCGGGGATGACGAGCTTCTCGAGGTAGCGCAGCGCGGCCGGGGTCGGCTGCTCCCAGAACCGGAGCACGCCGAACGGGTGGCGTTCCTCGACCACCCTCGGGCAGGCGCGCGCCACCACCCGGGCGAGCACCTCGTTCCAGGCCCAGGACTGCCAGGCGTTGAGGAACAGCTCGAGCAGCGGGCGCGGGATGAGCCGGACCGCGCCGCGCGGGTCGTTGGGATGGCGCGACAGGTGCTCGAGCGCCGGGCGCGATTCCGGGGTCGCGGCCCTGAGGCAGCGCGGCCAGTCGCCCCAGCATTCCTCGAAATGGCGCCGGCGCTTGCGCTCGCGCGAGTCGTCGTGCTCGGTCGGCGTCGCCAGCCAGAGGCGCAGCGCGCCGTTCCAGTGCCCGGCGATGAGCCGCTCGGCGACGAACCCGGCGCCGGCGCGGGCCGAGCCGAAGCGCTGTTCGTCGTAGTAGTTGGCCACCCCGAATCGCGCCAGCGGCGGGAAGGCGGATTGGACGGTCTCGACCTCGTTCTCGGTCAGCGCCCGCAGCACGACGGTGAACCGGTTGCCGGCCAGCATCTCGCGGCCGAGCGGCCGGTCGAGCATCCCGACCCGGACGACCCGCCAGTCTTTCTCGATGACCTGGTCCGGGCCGCGGCCGGACGCGGACAGGTACTGGACCGAGAGCGAGTAGCGGTCCTTGAGCCCGAGCCGGGCGACGCGCTTCAGGCCGTGGCGGTGCTCGAGCTCGCGGATGACGTCAAGGGTGTTCCAGTTGCGCTTCTCGAGCCGGTAGAGCGAGTGGCGGCCGCGGCGGCCGGGCTTGACCTTGAGCCGTTCCTGGACCCGGAAGTCCTCGGGCCGGCACTTGAGTTTCAACTGCCGGCTCTCAGGCGGCGCGCAGCGCCTCGACCGCGTCAACGGTGCCGGCCGGCACGACCTCGAGCTCGTGGTCGATGCGGCGAACCAGGCCGGCGAGCACCTTGCCCGGGCCGGTTTCGACGCAGCGGGTGACGCCGAGCCCGCGCAGCGACGCGACGGTCTCCACCCAGCGCACCGGGCTGGTGAGCTGGCGGGCGAGCGCGGCGCGGAGTTCGGCGGCGTCGGTGACCGGCCGGCCGGTGACATTGACCACCACCGGGCAGCGCGGCGCGGCCAGCTCGAACTCCTCGAGGAAGGCGGCGAACTCGCGGGCCGACTCCTCGAGCAGCGGCGAGTGGAACGCGCCCGAGACCGGCAGCCGCAGCGCCTTGCGCGCCCCGCGTTCGGGCGCGAGCGCGACCAGCCGCTCGACCGCCGGGATTTCGCCCGAGACGACCGTCTGGAGCGGCTCGTTGTAGTTGGCGGGCACGACCACGCCCTCGACCTCGGCGCAGAGCGCCTCGACCGCCGCGGCCTCGAGCCCGATGACCGCGGCCATCGTTCCCGGGTGGCGCTCGCCCTCGGAGCCCATCAGCTCGGCCCGGCGGCGCACCAGCCGGATTGCGCTTGCGAAGTCGAGCGCGCCGGCGGCGAAGAGCGCCGGGTACTCGCCGAGGCTGTGGCCGGCGACCGCCGCGGGCTCCAGCCCGGGCAGGACCGCCAGCACCGCGAGCGAGTGGACGAGGATGGCGGGCTGGGTGTTGCGGGTCTGGCGCAGCTCGTCCTCCGGGCCGTCGAACGAGACCCGGCGGATGTCGAACTCAAGGATGTCGGCGGCCCGGTCGTAGACCGACCGCGCCTCGGGAAAGCGGTCGTAGAGGTCGGCGCCCATCCCGACGTGCTGCGAGCCCTGGCCCGGGAAAATCAGCCCGAGGTTGTCGTTCATCAGGTTGTCTCCAATCTGCGACTTGTCGGTTCGCGGTCCATCATATGAGGCGGCCGGATGGAGTCAACCGGCGGGGAAGGACGAAAACCGGTTGACTGGCCCGCGCCCGGATGGTAACATTTCCTCTTGTGCGCGTGACCCTCGCCCTGCTGATGCTCTACGTGACCGGCTGGGCCCTGCCCGCGGGCTGGGTCGAGGTCCGGGTGGACGCCGGCGGCGGCGAGGTCTTCTTCGACGACAACGTGCTGCTGCCCGGCGCTGAGGGCGTGGTGGTCGAGGCCGAGGCGGGCAAGCACTTCGTCAGCCTGTTCCCGCCCAGGAAGGTCTACCTGGCGTTCCGCGACGACGCGCCGGTGCAGTTCTGGGACCGGATCCGGCGCACCACGCCGCTGGGCGACGAGTACGGCATCATCTCGAGCTACGAGCGCGGGGCGGTGCGGGTCGGCACCGAGTGGGTCTACGTCGTTCCCGAGGAGACGGTGGCGGTCTTCCTCTCGCCCGAGGCGGTCAAGAAGACCTACAACCAGGACTCGAACTGCGTGCTCGGCACTTTCCTCGGCTGGACCCTGCTGGTCGGGGTCGGGATGATTGTCAGCGTCTTCCTGGCCAAGCTCGACTGACGCCGCGCCGGCGTCTCTTTCCCGTTGACAGCCGACCGCCCGCGCCTATGATGGCGAAGGGTTGCCGATGAACATCTACGAACTGATTCGACGCAAGCGCGACCGCGGCCGGCTCGCCCCGGCCGAGCTGGCCGAACTGGTCGCGGGCTACGCCCGCGGCCGGGTGCCCGACTACCAGATGGCCGCCTGGCTGATGGCGGTTTTCTTCCGCGGGATGAACGCCGATGAGACCGCGGCGCTGACCGAGGCGATGATGAAGTCGGGCGACGTGTTCGACCTGTCGGGCGTGGCCGGGCCGAAGGTGGACAAGCACTCGACCGGCGGGGTGGGCGACAAGGTCTCGCTCATCCTGGCGCCGCTGGCCGCGGCCTGCGGCGTGGTGGTGCCGATGGTGTCGGGCCGCAGCCTCGGCCACACCGGCGGCACGCTCGACAAGCTCGAATCGATTCCCGGGTTCCGCACCGGCCTGTCGCCCGAGGAGTTCCGGCGCAACCTCGAACAGGTCGGGGTGAGCATGATGGGCCAGACCGAGCGGCTCTGCCCGGCCGACCGGAAGATGTACGCCCTGCGCGACGTCACCGCGACGGTTGACTCGGTCCCGCTCATCGCCGCGAGCATAATGTCCAAGAAGCTGGCCGAGGGGATTGACGGCCTGGTGCTCGACGTCAAGACCGGGACCGGCGCGTTCATGAGCCGGCTGCCCCAGGCCCGGAGGCTGGCGCGGGTGATGATGGGCATCGGCAACCGGATGGGCAGGAAGGTGGTCGCGGTCATCACCGGGATGTGGGAGCCGCTGGGCCGCTCGGTCGGCAACGCGCTCGAGGTGGTCGAGTCAATCGAGGCGCTGAAGGGCAACTGGCCGATGGACCTCGAGGAGGTGACGCTCGCCCTGGGCGAGGAGATGCTGCTGCTGGCGGAACGGGCCGGCACCCGGGCCCAGGCGCGGCGGCTGCTGCTGCGGGCGCTGTCCACCGGCGCGGCGCTCGACCGGTTCCGCCGGCTCGTCAAGGCCCAGGGCGGCGACCCGGCGGTGGTTGACGACTACGGGCTGCTGCCGGCCGCGCGGGCCCGCGTCGAGGTGAAGGCCCAGGCCGCGGGCCACGTCCGCAGCATCGACGCGCTGCAGGTCGGGCTGCTGGGCGTCGAGCTCGGGGTCGGCCGCGCGAAGCTCGGCGACCGGGTGGACCCGGCGGCCGGGTTCGTCTTCCGGCACAAGGTCGGCGACCGGGTCGAGGCCGGCGGGGTGCTGGTCGAGGTCCACGCCCGCAGCCGCGCGCGCGCGGCCGCGGTCACCGAGCGACTGCAGCAGGCGATCGTCGTCGGCCGGACCGCGCCGCGCACCGGCGGCCGGGTCGTCGCCCGGCTGGCGCGTCCCTGACCGGCAAGCCGGCCGCGGGCCGCGCTTTCGGTTGACTTGCCCGGTTGCGGAAATATACTGCCCGACAGAAGGGAGTCCCATGACCAAGAACCGCAGCGAAGGCAAGCTCGACACCGTCATCGGCCCGGAGACCGGCATCAAGGGCGACGTCCAGGTCGCCGGCGGGTTCCGGCTCGACGGCCGCGTCGAGGGCAAGCTCGAGGTCCAGGAAACCCTGCTCTCCGGGCCCGGCTCGCTGGTCAAGGGCGAGCTGCACTGCCACGACGCGGTCATCGCCGGCCGGGTCGAGGGCGACATCCACGCCCAGGAAACGGTCGAACTGCAGTCGGGCGCCCACGTGGTCGGCAACATCCGCTGCAAGGGACTCATCATCCAGCGCGACAGCTTCTTCGAGGGCAACTGCGCGATGGCGCGGGAAGGTCGGCCCCCGGCCGAATGAGCCCGCGCCCGCGCACCGGGCGAGGCCGGCCCGGCGCGGCCGCGAGGCAGGAGGTTACAATGACAGCCGGTATCGAAGGCAACACGGCACTGGTTTCCGGCGCAGGGGCCGGCATCGGCCGGGAAATCGCGCTCGCGCTCGGCCGCGAAGGGGCGGCGGTCGCGGTCGCGGACATCGCCGGCGAGGCGGCCGAAACGGTGGCCCGCGAAATCGAATCGGCCGGCGGCCGGGCCGTGGCCTTTGCCGCCGACGTCGCCGACTTTGCGGCGGCCGAGCAACTCGTCGGCCGGGTCGCGCAGGAACTCGGCGACCCGACCATCCTCGTCAACAACGCCGGCATCACCCGCGACACCCTGCTGCTCAGGATGTCCGAGGCGGACTGGGACAAGGTGCTGGCGGTCAACCTCAAGGGCGCGTTCAACCTGACAAAGCACTGCGCCCGGGGGATGATCAAGGCGCGCCGCGGCCGGGTGATCAACATCGCCTCGGTGGTCGGGATGATGGGCAACGCGGGCCAGGCCAACTACGCCGCGTCCAAGGCCGGGCTCATCGGGCTGACCAAGTCGGTCGC
>JAFGQF010000175.1 GCA_016935775.1 Caldifarciminota bacterium | reverse complement strand
CGGGTTCGAGGAGCGGGTCGCAGTCGTGGAGTTGGACGGCGAGCCGCTGTCAGGCGACGAATCGCGGCCCGAGCCCGAGACCGCGTCGGTGTACCGGGCGTTGGTGCTGGGGGTGCGCGATTACTGCCGCAAGTGCGGGTTCGAGGGCGCGGTGCTCGGCCTGTCGGGCGGGGTGGACTCGGCGCTGTGCGCGGCGGTGGCCGCCGACGCGCTCGGACCCGCCAACGTGCTCGGCGTGACGATGCCGTCGCGCTACTCGTCGGCGGGCAGTGTCACCGATTCGGCCGCGCTGGCCGCGAACCTCGGCATCGAGTTCCTGGAACTGCCGATCCGGACGGTCTACGGGGCCTACCTGAGGACGCTGAAACCGGTCTTCAGCAGCCGGACCCCGGGCGTGACCGAGGAGAACATCCAGGCCCGGGTGCGCGGCAACCTGCTGATGGCGCTCTCCAACCGGACCGGGCGCATCGTCCTGGCGACCGGCAACAAGTCCGAGCTGGCGGTTGGCTACTGCACGCTGTACGGCGACATGGCCGGCGGGCTGGCGGTGCTGGCCGACGTGCCCAAGACGATGGTCTACGAGCTGGCCCGGTTTGTCAACCGCGAGCGCGAGCTGATTCCCGCTTCGACCATCGAGAAGCCGCCGTCGGCCGAGCTGCGGCCGGGCCAGCGCGATTCGGACAGCCTGCCGCCCTACGACCTGCTCGACGCGGTGCTCGAGCGCTACGTCGAGCAGGGGCTGGCGCCGGCTTCGATCGTCGCCGAGGGGTTCGACCGGGCGGTCGTCGAGCGGGTGGTCGGGCTGGTGGACCGCAACGAGTTCAAGCGCCGGCAGGCCGCGCCCGGCCTGCGGGTGACGTCGCGGGCGTTCGGGATGGGCCGGCGGATGCCGGTCGCGGCGCGGTTCCGGCCGGCCTCCCCGCCGGGGCGCGGGCAGGCCTAGCGGCCGGGTTCCACTCCCAGCTGGACGCAGAGGCCGGTGACCGGCTCGAGGTCGGGGCGCAGCCGCGCCGCCCGCAAAGCCAGCGCCCGGGCACGCGCGCTGTCGCCGAAGGCCGCGATGAGGATGGCGTGGTTGTAGAGCGCGGGCACGAAACCCGGGTCGAGTTCGAGCGCCCGCTCGTAGTGCCGGGCCGCGCGCGAGGAATCCCCGAGACAGACCAGCATCGTGCCGAGCCGGTTGTGAATTGAGGGGTCGCGCGGCTGGTGCCGGGCCGCGCGCTCGAGGGCGGCGGCGGCGCTGTCGTGGTTCGCCAGCGCTTCGTGGTGCGCGGCCAGCGCGAGCAGACCGGGCACGAACCCGGGGTCAACTTCGAGCGCGCCGCGGAGCTGGTGCCCGGCCTCGGCGGTTTGGCCCAGGGCCGCCAGCGCGGCCGCCCGGTTGACCAGCACCGCCGGTGAGTGCGGGTCGGCCGCCACCGCCCGGTCGAGGTGGACGAGCGCGCTTTCCGGCTCCCCCGAGGCGAGAAAGGCCAGGCCGAGGTTCGAGAGCACCCGGGCCGAGCCCGGCTCGAGCTCGTCGGCGCTGCGCAGGTGATGGATCGCGCGGCGGTGGTCGCCGGTCTGCGACGCGAGGATGCCGGCGTTGATGTGCGACCGGACGTGGCCCTGGTCGAGCCTGAGCGCCCGGTCGTAGAGCGCGAGCGCGGAGTCCGGGTGCTCGTCGCGGACCACGTTGGCGAGGTTGGTCCAGGCCGAGGGCGCGTTCGGGGATTCGCGCACCATCGCGGAGAAGAGCCGCGGTTCGTCGCGCCAGACCGGGCTGCGGCGCAGCGAGTCCCAGGCGAGGACGGCGGCGAACACCAGCAGCAGCGCGGCGGCGGCCCGGCGCATCCGCGAGGCCGAGGCGAAGGCGCGCGACAGCAGGGTGACGCCCGCGACGGTGAGCCCGACCGACGGCAGGTAGAGCAGCCTTTCGGCCGCCTGGGGGCCGAGCGCGACGATGTTGGTGACCGGGAGGACAAAGATTATCGTCCAGACGTAGCCCCAGAGTACGACCCAGAACCGGCGCCTGAGCGCCAGCAGCGGCAGGGAGACGACGAACAGCAGGGCGACGATGGTCTCGGGCCTCGGGGTGGCGAACGCCGGGTCGAGCGGGAACTTGACCCGGTGGTTGAACGGCCAGAGGAACATCCGGACGTAGAGCCCGAAGGTGTTGGCGACCTCGAGCATCCGGCCGATGAACGGCGCCGGCTCGGCGGCCGGCACCACCGCGCCCACCGCCCAGGCCCGCAACACGAGGTAGCCGGCCGTGATGGCCAGGACCGACGAAACCATCAGCCAGTAGCGCCGGGGATAGCCGGTGCGCGTGAGCAGCGGTGCCACCGCGACCAGCACCGGGAAGAGCACCGCGGTCTCCTTGCTCAGGAGCGCCGCGGCGCAGGCGAACGGCACCACCGCCAGCCAGCCCGGCTTGCGGGTGCGCAGGGACCGCAGGAGGGCGAAGGCGCCGGCCGTGACGAACAGCGCCAGCAGCAGGTCGGTCCGGCCGGAGACAAAGGCAACCGATTCGACGTGGGCCGAGTGGGCGGCGAAGAAGAGCCCGGCCAGCCCGGCCCAGACCCCGGAATGCAGCAACTCCCAGACTACCAGCGCCACCAGCACCGCGACCAGCGCGTTGAGGATGACGTTGACGAGGTGGAACCAGCCCGGGTTCGCGCCGGCGATTTTCAGGTCGGCCCAGAAACTGAGATTCGCGAGCGGCCGGTAGTACGCCAGCGCCGGGCCGCCGGGCGCGTCCGGCGCGCCGGCCCAGAAACCGCGGCCGAACAGCTCCCAGGGGCCGGAATCGGCCAGCAGCCGGTTGCCGGTGATGAGCGTCAGGTCGTCCCAGACGAAACCGTAGTCAACCGTCGGCAGGTAGAGCAGGAAAGCGGCGAAGGCCACCGCCCCGAGCACCAGCAACAGGCCGGCCCGGTTGCGCACCAGCTCGGCGGCACGGTCGGAGAGCATCGGGCAAGTTTGGACGGGTTCGCCGGGATGTCAAGAACCGGGCGGGCCGTTCCAGGCGACGTCCTCTCCCGGCGGGCGCCGGCGCGGCTCGCGCGGCTCGATGTCCGGCGCCGGGTGGCCGACCGCTATCAGGCAGACCGGCTTGTAGCCGCGGCGAACGAGCCCGAGGTGCCGCAGAAGTGCCCGGCCGTCGAACCAGCCGACCCAGCAGGTTCCAAGTCCCTGCTCGGCGGCGGCAAGCACGAAATGCTCGCCCGCTATGCCGGCGTCAACAAACTGGAACGGCGTGCCCTGGACCCGGCCGGCCAGCCGGTTCACCACCAGGCTTTCCCGGATGAGCAGGCAGACCAGGACCGGGGCTTGCGCGAACCGCGCCGAGGCGGAGTAGATGCCGGCGAAGACCGCCCGCGCCAGCGCGGCCTTCTTGACCGGGTCGTCGAAGACCAGGAAACGGCAGGGTTGGGCATTCTCGGCCGACGGCGCGAGCCGGGCGGCTTCGAGGCAGAGTCCGAGTTGCTCGCGCTCCACCGGCCGGTCGCTCCAGCGCCGTACCGACCGGCGCTGTCGGCAGAGCCGCAGGAACGCCGAGTCGCCGGCTTCGCTCACGGCACCAGCAGGGGCAGGATTTCGGCGGCCGGACCGGCCAGGTGGAGGTCGGCCAGTTCGTCGATGACCGTCCGGCGCGGGTTGACGGTTACCAGCAATGCCCCTTGCTCCTTTGCAGCATGGGCCCACTGGACGACGTGGCCGAAAGTCGCCTCGATGCCGACAACCAGGCAGACGTTCGATTCGGCCGCCAGCAGGTGGCGGTTTATCTGCTCGAGCGGCCCGGGCAACAGCGACTCGCCGAACCAGACCACGTCCGGCCGCAGCTCGCTGCCGCAGGCGCAGAGCGGCGGGATTTCGGCGAGGGGAACCTCGCGGTTTTCCTCGACCGTCCCGTTGCGCTCGCAGCGCGTCCGCCAGATTGACCCGTGGATGTGGACCACCTCGGTCGAACCGGCGCGCTCGTGCAGGTCGTCGACGTTTTGGGTCACGATGAAGACCCGCTTGCCCTGCCGCTCCAGCCGGGCCAGGGCCAGGTGCGCCACGTTGGGCTCGGCCCGGGCGACTTCCTGCCGGCACTTGTCATACCAGCGCCACGCGGCCTCGGGGTCGGCGGCGAACCCCTCCGGCGTCGCGAACCGGGCCGGGGCGTCCCGGGTTTTTCCCGAGATTCCCGCGCCGGTGATGGCGAGGATACTATGCGAGCGGGCGATGCGGCCGCGGACACGGGCGATGCGGCTCTCGGGCAGGGAATTGGCTTCCACTAGTCACTCGACATTCGTCATTTGACATTTGACAACAGCCGGATGCGCTTCCCCACCAGCGCGCGCACCGCGTCGCGGGCCGGGCCCAGGTACTCGCGCGGGTCGAACCGGCTTGGGTGCTCGTTCAGCGCCGAGCGGACCCCGGCGACAAACTCCAGTCGCAGGTCGGTGTCCACGTTCACCTTCGCGACCCCGAGCCGAATCGCCTCCAGCAACTGATCCTGGGGCACCCCGCGCGCGCCCGGAACCTCGACCCCGGCGTCCCGGCAGCGCGCCAGCACCTCATCGGGCACGCTCGAAGCGCCGTGCAGCACCAGCGGCAGGCCGCCGGTTCGCTCGGCCACGAGCCGGAGCCGGTCAAAGTCCAGTTTCGGCTCGCCCTTGAACTTGAAGGCGCCGTGCGACGTGCCGACCGCCGGGGCGAGCGAGTCAATGCCGGTCAGCCGGACGAACTCGCCCGCCTGCTCCGGGTCCACCAGCACCGCGTCGCGCTCGGCAACCGACACCTCGTCCTCGACTCCCACGAGCCGGCCCAGCTCGGCCTCCACCGATACCCCGCGCGGTCGCGCCAGCTCCACCACCGCCCGGGTCTTCGCGACGTTCTCCTCGAACGGCAGGTCCGACGCGTCAATCATCACCGATGTGTAGCCGAACTCGATGCAGCGCCGGATAACGTCGAGGTTCTTGCCGTGGTCCAGGTGCAGGCACAAGGGCACCGGGGTCGCGGCCGCGGCGGCCCGCACCAGGGCGACAACACTCTCCAGCCCGGCGTAGCTAATCGCGCCCTCGCTCGTCGCAAGAAACACCGGCCGGCCGGCATCCCCGGCCGCGCCGACGATCGCCTGCAGGAACTCCAGGTTGTTGAAATTGAAAGCACCGACCGCGTACCCGCCCCGCCTGGCCTCGGCAAGCAACTCCCGGCCCGGCACCAGCGGCAAGGTCAGACCTCCTCGACCGTCACCTGTTCAACCAGCCGGGCCACGTCCTCGGGCCGGCACAGGCCGGTGCCGTCGTTCAGGGTCGCGGCGGTCCCGCTGGCCACGGCCCGGCGCAGGCAACCGGCCGGGCTCTCGTCCCGGATGAGCCCGTGCAGGAATCCCGCAACCGCGCAATCGCCGGCCCCGACCGTGCTCTTCACCTCCACCTTGGGCGGCCGGGCGTGCAGGGCGCGGCCGGACTCCACCATCACGATGCCGTCCGGCCCGAGCGAAACCAGCACCGTCGGCACCTGGTCCTGCAGCTCCCGGCAGAAACCGACGATGGCGGCGACATCGGCCAGCTCGCGGCCAGCCAGTTCGGCCAGCTCGGACCGGTTCGGCTTGATGACCGACGGCCGGGCGCGGATGCCCAGGCGCAGGGCCTCGCCCGAGGCGTCCAGCACGGTCCGGGCGCCGCGGTCGTTGCCCACCTGGATGACGCGCCGGTATACGGCCGGCGTCAGCCCGCGCGGCAAAGAACCGGAGACTACCAGGTACCGGGCATCGGACAACCGCTCCAGCTTCTCGATGAACTCCATCAACTCCACCGGCTGAATCTCCGGGCCGCTGGCGAGCAGGGCGGTCTCGTGGCCCGACTCCTCGTCGTGGATGATGACGTTTGTCCGGATCTCGCCGGAAATCCGCGTAAAATCGCAGGCCACGCCCTCGTTCAACAACCGGCCCTCAAACTCCTTGCCGTCGAACCCGCCGACGAAACCCAGGGCGACGGTCGGCACGCCCATCGAGGCCAGGGCGCGCGAAACGTCGATACCCTTGCCGCCGGCATAGCGCGCCTCGCGCCGGACCCGGTTCGAAGAATCGGTCCGCAGACGCTCCACGAACAACGTCCGGTCAACCGCTGGATTCAAAGTAACCGTGAAGACCATAGGCTCCCTGCCATTCTAAGAACCCCGCCCGGGTGAGTCAAACCACCGGCAAGACACCGCGGTGATGTCTGGCTTGACCCTCGCCGCCCGGTCACCGGCGCGCTTGTCGCCGGGGAAGAGGCAGGGCGACCGGTTTGTGACCTAAGCCAGGTTTGCCGCGGCCGCAATCCGGGCAAGATGCGAATTTACAGAAACTTGGAGTGTCCCCGCCGCCTTGACGGCTTTCGGTGTGGGCGTGCCCGGGGCATGCCCCGGGGCAGTCTCCGACACTGCTGCGTCCCGGGCAGCGTCCCTGTCGCGCGACGTGTCGCCCACCTGGTTGAAACAGCGCTCGCGCTCGGCAGTACCTGTACCGGAACGTCACTCAAAGGAATGGCGTGCACTGGACACTACGGGCAGGTTCCGACCGGTTCGATGACACTGGTTGGAGTCGGGCCTACCAGGAACCGGGCCGCGCTCACAACCTCGGTTGCCTCGTCCGCCTCCTGCTTGCCTGCCAGCGCCTGTTGACTCGCATTCAAGAACAACTGAAAGAGCTTGACAAAGAGATGCGATGCTGTATTGTTAGCTATGTCTAACTCTGTTAGGGATGTCCAACAGGCGTTGGTGCCCGGGCAGTTGGGCCAGAGCGGCGAGGATTATCTTGAGGCCGTGCTGGTGATATCGCGCAGTGGGCAGCGGGTGCGGGTGACCGATATCGCCGCGCATTTGGGCGTCACGAAGCCGTCGGTCAGCGCGGCGTTGTCGAGCCTGGAGCAGAAGGGGCTGGTAAGGCACGAGCGCTACGGCGAGGTGCAGCTCACCGCCCGGGGCGCGTTGCTGGCCGAGGAGATGTTCCGGCGTCACCGGCTGCTGCACGAGTTTCTCCGCGACGTGGTCGGCGTGCCGGATGAGGTCGCGGCCGGGGATGCCTGCCGGATGGAACATGTGCTGAGTTGCCAGACCCTGCAGCGGCTGGTGCGGTTGGTCGAGTTCGTGCGCGCGCACGATGATGATGAAAGTATCTCGTTGCGCCAGCTCGGCTCGTGCCTGGAGTCGGGCGATTGTTCGCGGGTTCCGGCGCAACGCGGGGGAAGCAGCGATGAAGCCGCTGAGTGAGCTGGGCGTCGGCGAGCGCGGGGTGGTCCGCGAGCTGTCCGGTAACCCGGCGTCGAAACGTCGGTTGCTTTCGATGGGCTTTGTCCCGGGCGCCGTCGTGGACGTGCTGCGGAAGGCGCCGATGGGCGACCCGGTTGCTTTCGCGGTCAAGGATTACTGCATCTCGCTGCGGAAGGAGGAGGCTGCCCAGGTGGCGGTGGAGCCGGTCGAGGAGTTGTCGCTGGCCTCGGCGCCGGTTGGCGCGAGGCTGGTCGTCACCGGGATGCGGGCCGGGTGGGGGATGCGCCATCGTTTGCGCCGGCTCGGCGTCGGGCCGGGGAGCGAACTCGTGAAGTTGTCCGGGTCCGGGCACGGCCAGGTGCTGGTCGTTCTTGGCGGCCGGGAGGAGCATCTCGGGCAGGGGATTGCCCGGCGCCTGCTGGTCCGGCTCGCCGGGGAGGCGGGTTGACGGGCAAGCGGGCCATCACCGTGGCCTTGGCCGGCAACCCCAATTCCGGCAAGACCAGCCTGTACAACGCGCTGACCGGGGCGAGGCAGTCGGTCGGCAACTGGCCGGGCGTGACCGTCGAGAAGAAGGAGGGGCGGTTCATTTACCAGGGGCACGAGGTGACGGTGGTGGACCTGCCCGGGACCTATGCGCTGGACGCCTACACCCTCGATGAGCGGGTTGCCAGGGAATACCTGGTCGCCGAGAAGCCGGACGCGGTGGTAGCGGTTGTTGACGCGTCGAACCTTGAGCGGAACCTGTACCTGGTGGCCCAGTTGCTCGAGCTGGGCGCGACCGTCGTCGTGGCGCTGAACATGGTGGACATCGCGCAGTCACGCGGCATCGAGATTGACACCGCGCAGCTTGAGAAGGTGCTGGGGGTCAAGGTCGTGACGACCGTGGCATCGATGGGCGTCGGCATCGAGACCCTGAAGCGGGTGGTGCACGATATCCAACGCGCGCCGCCGCCGCCCGGGCTGACGATCTCCTACGGCCGCGACATCGAGGCCGGCATCGAGCAACTGGTCGGGCCGATTGTCGCCGCGTGGCCGGGCCGGTCGAGCCAGGCGCGCTGGCTGGCCCTGAAGCTGCTCGAGGGCGACCCAGAGGCGGTCGCGCGGCTCGGCGACGACGAGCAGGCCGCTCGGGTAAGGGAAACGCTGGCAGTGGTGCGCGCCCGGTTGGAGCGACGCCTGGATCTTGACATCGAGACGGCGGTGGTCGAGCGGCGCTACGGGTTCCTGAACGGGGTGGCGCACGAATGCACCCGGCACCGCGCGGACCTCCTGAGGCGGATTTCGCTGACCGACAGGATTGACTCGGTGGTCACCAACCGCTGGGTCGGAATACCGATCTTCCTGTTGCTGATGTGGGGGACGTTCCAGCTGGTTTTCAGGGTCGGCGCGCCGCTGAGCGGTCTCATCGAACGGCTCTTCGGCTGGCTGGGCTCGGTGATTTCTTCCGGGCTGGCGCTGGTCCAGGCGCCGGCGTGGCTGGCCTCGCTGCTGGTCGAGGGCATCATCGGCGGGGTCGGTTCGGTGCTGGTCTTTGTTCCCAATATCGTCATCTTGTTCGCGGTCATTGCGCTGCTCGAGGAGTCCGGGTACATGGCGCGGGCGGCGTTCGTGATGGACCGGTTCATGCACCTGCTCGGGCTTCACGGCAAGTCGTTCATCCCGATGATCATCGGGTTCGGGTGCAACGTGCCGGCGATAATGGCGACGAGGACGCTGGAGTCGCGCAAGGACCGGATTCTCACGGTGCTGGTCAACCCGTTGATGTCGTGCTCGGCCCGGTTGCCGATTTACATCCTGTTCGCGGGCGTCTTCTTTTCCCGGCATCGCGGCCTGGTCGTCTTCTCGCTCTACCTGTTGGGGATGGTTCTGGCCGTGCTGGTGGCGCGGCTGTTCAAGTGGGTGTTCTTCAAGAGCGAGTCCGCGCCGCTGATAATGGAGATGCCGCCCTATCACCTGCCGACCCTGCGCAGCATACTCGTCCACATGTGGGAGCGGGCCTGGCTGTTCGTGCGCAAGGCGGGCACCATCATCGCCCTGACCTCGGTTGTCATCTGGCTGCTGGCGAGCCTGCCGTGGGGCGTGGAGTACGCGTCCGAGGCAAGCGTCATCGGCCGGCTGGGGAGCCTGCTCGCGCCCTTGCTCAGGCCGGCCGGTTTCGGCTACTGGTGGGTGGCGGTCTCGCTCGCGGCTGGCGTCGTTGCCAAGGAAATCGTCATCGGCACGATGGGCGCGATTCACGGCGCCGGGCCGGGCGGTTTGGCCGATGTGCTTCGTCAGAGCTTCACACCCTTGTCCGCCTATGCCTTCATGGTGATGTCGCTCGTCTACATTCCCTGCGTCGCGACCATCGCGGCCATCAGGCGGGAGACGAACTGGAAGTGGGCATTGCTTTCGGTCGGGTACACGCTCGCGCTTGGCTGGCTGCTGGCGGTCGTCATTTTCCAGGTCGGGAGCCTCGTTACATGATCGGCCGTATCCTGGCCGAGGTGGAGCACGGGCCGGTCACGCTGAAGAAGCTGAGCCGCAAGCTCAAGGTCGAGCAGGGCGCGCTCGAGCAGATGCTTCGGTATATGGTCCGCAAGGGGTTGATTCGGGAGCTGCATCCGGAGTGCCGGCCCAAGGGGTGTCGCGGGTGCCCGTACCAGGGCAAGTGCCAGGATATGCCGGTCATCGGTTACGAAGTGGTGAAGAAACCCTGATGTCCGTCAGGCCGGCCCGTGGGAACGGCCGAAGCTGTGTTCGGTTCCTGGTGTGGCCGTTGCTGGCCGTGGTCGTGTTCGGCGCGTCGCTGTTGTTGCGCCGATGTCGGTCTACTGCCGGCGGTCCGGCGTCGCCCGAAGCGGTGACGGTGGATACCTCAGTCATCGAGACGCGGCGTTTCGAGGGCGGGCGGCTGGCGCAGGGCGAGCTGTTCGGGCAGTTGTTGTCGCGGATGGGCGTGGACGATTCACTGCGCGTCGGCATCGAGGCCGCGCTGGAGTCGGCCGGGTTCGAGTTCCACAGCCTGCAGCCGGGCGATTCGGTGACGCTGGTACTGGAGGACTCGTCGCTCGTCGCGCTGCGCTACCACCTGGATCCGGCCTGCAGCTATGACGTGACCGTCCGGCCGGGGCCGGCGCGCGCCGTGATGGTCAGCGCGGCGGTTGACACCCACTTGGTTGCTTTCGCCGGGACGGTGGCGGCTTCTCTCTGGCAGTCGATGGCCGACGCCGGTGTCGAACCGCAGCTCATCGAGTACTTTTGCGAGGTGCTGAGACACCAGGTCAGGTTCCCCGGCACGGTCGAGCCGGGCGATACGTTCGGGTTCGCTGTCGAGCGGCTAGAGGTGGCGGGCGAGTTCTACCGTCACGCCGATATCCTGCTGGCCCGGTACGCGGGCCGCAGCGCCTCGGGCGTCGCTTTCCTGTACCGGCCGGATTCGGGCTCCGGTTTCTACGTTGACCCCGGCGGCCGGTCGCTCGCACGGCTGCTGGATTTCCCGCCGGTCGAGCATGCCCGCCGCACGTCCGACTTCGGGCCGAGGATGCACCCTTTCCGGCGCCGGGTCATCAATCATTCGGGGTTGGACTACGCGGCGTCGTTCGGCACGCCGGTTCGGGTTGTCGCGAACGGCTTCGTGACCCGGCGCGGCTGGTACGGGGGTTACGGCCGGACAGTGGATGTCGAGCATGACGTCGGGGGCCTGTCTTCGCGCTACGCGCACCTGTGCCGGTACGCCCCGGACACCAGGGTGGG
>JAFGQF010000174.1 GCA_016935775.1 Caldifarciminota bacterium | reverse complement strand
GCTCGTGTCGGAAAGTCGGTCCCGGGGCGTCATAGACCACCGAGCAGTAAGCGGGACTCCAGCCTTCCAGCAGCTTGCGCATCGTGTTGACGAAACCGAAGACTGCCGACGTGTTACGACCCTTCGAGTCACGGAGCGGACGATTGGAGAACGCGAAGAAGCTCCGGTAGATAAGCGAATGCCCATCCACGAGGAGGATCACTTCTGCCGAAGCAGGTGCATCAGTTTCCAAAGGAGGGTGTCGTTCCGCGGGTGAATTCGGCCTCTTCGCCACGGCGGGAGTATAGACCCGGCCCCGTGGTGGTCAAGAAACCGGTGTCAAACGACTGCGGGAGAAGGAATCGCCCCTCTCCCGCAGTCAGTCAGTAGCCGAATCTCATCAGTCAGCGTTCCGAACGTCGTATGGGAACAGCCACCCGCAGTAGTCGTAGGGCGCGTCCGGCTCGAGCATGGTGCTCTCGGATATCAGGTCGAAGATGGCGAACCTGAACCCGGGCAGCAGTTGGGCGTTCCAGGTCCCCACATATACGCCATCGCCCTGGTGCTCGAACGGCGCCCTGACCAGGATCCACAGCCAGAAGGCATGCAGGAACGCCCGTCCCTCGGGCACGTTGGTGTAGAGCGTCATCGTCAACTGCTCCGCCGGCGTGAAAGTCACCAGGCTGTCCGGGCGGTAGCAGGTCTCCAGCGGATTGCGGATCATCACGTCACGCAGCGAACTCTGGATGCGGAGGCTGTCGATCCGGACGGTGCTGACGGTATCCGAGCGGCCGTGCGCCAGCGAGAGGCGCTTGAACCTCCAACCTCGGTCCTCGGCGGTCTCCTCGGCCTCGCGACGGAACACCGCATTGACCTGCACGCGCTCGACCAATTCTTTGGTCCACTTGGTAGACGTGGTGTCGCTGGTCTTCACCCAGTGAATGAACTCCCCGTAGTTGGACTGGTGCCAACTGACCCAGGCCGAATCACCCTCCACCGTTACCTCGATGGTTGCCTGCGGGTCGTGGGTTTGCGGGCCGCGCCACCACAGCCCGACCGTCGTGTCGTCGAGCAACGACCCATTCTCGGTCGAGTCGCCCGCGGTCCCCGACTTGAAATGTACGGTATCGCTCTCTACCAGCGAACGGATGGCCGCGATGTCCGCATCCGGGTCAGGCCGGTTGCACGACACCAGCAGCATCGCCACTGCCGTCAGCAGCATTGGAACCAACAGGGCTCTGCGCATGCTTCCTCCTGTTCTGGGGGACCGACCAAGTCCCCTGTTTTCGACTATCCTCACTAACCGCGCCAGCTACTCGGCCGGTACGGGGCGTGCCGGCAACGACACGCCTGCTACCGGCATCTTACCAGCCTGCCGCCGGCAACTTGCCCGGCCTGCAGAACTCGAACCGAATAGACCCCGGAGGGCAATCCGCTCAGTTCCAAGGAGATAACCTCCTTCGTGGTGCCTCCGATCAGCGGCACCTCCCAGGTTCTGACGATGCGACCACCGCAATCGGAGAGCAGGAACCGTGCCATACCCGCACTCGCCCCATAAAGAGACAGCTCAGCGTACTCGCCAACAAGACTGGTCCGCAACCGCAGCAGGTCCGCCACCGGAGCACGGACAGGGCGTTGCTCGTCGGCGCCGACCTGGCCGGCGATCGTGAAAGGCCTGGGGTTCATCGCGCAAACCTCTCGCCCGGGCCCGGTCACCGTGCACCTCAGGTGGCAGTCCGGTGAAGCCGAACCGACCGGGACAAGCCACTGGAACCGCCCTGAGTTGCTCAAGCCTTGGGCGACCGGCAGCCATGGACCGCCCGGACCGGAAATCGACAACTCGAGCCTGACAAGCGTGGATTCAGGCTCCGGCGCGGCGCTCCACCAGTCGACGAAACGAACAGATCCCTCGGGCAGCACTTCTCCGCCGCGCGGAGACGCAAGGAAAACACCCAGCGATTCCACCGGGCTGGATTCAAGAAAGACGTGGGCGATATTTGTGTCACCAAGCCAGTTGCCTTCGCGCGCCCAGTAGGCGATGTCGGGGCGGCCGTTGTGGTCGAGGTCCGCGCCGGTACGCAGCGCGGCATAGGTCCCGGCGCCCCGGGTGTTGAACCCGGCCGCCACCGTCCAGTTGCCCGTTCCGTCGCCCAGCCACACCCTGGTCTTGCCCCGACCGAAAGCCAGGAGGTCAACGAATCCGTCGGCATCCATATCGCACAGTTGCGTGGCCTGGAACGAATCGACCAAAGGCAGGGTGCCCGAGAGGTCCACCCAGCGAAGCTGGCTGTCAGCCCAGGCCCACACCTCGACGCCGCCGTCGGCGTTGGCAAAAGCGACATCAGCCCCGCCGTCGTTATCAACATCTCCCGGCGAGAGGCCACGCAGCCCGTAGGAGGAACTCGGCAGGCCATCGTTCGCCGGGTTGAAACCGCCCGCCCCGTCGCCGAACCAGATGCTGCCGGTGCCGTGCGCGGCGATGATGTCGAGGTTGCCGTCCCGGTTCACGTCCCCGAAGCGGAACTCCATCGCGCTGTTGCCGCCAAGAAACCCGAACGTGCGCCGCCACGCGCCGTTACCCAGGTTCTTGTACGCGTGCAGGCCGTCGCCCGCGCCGAAGGAGATTGAACCGATGTCCAGCAATCCGTCGTTGTCGAAATCCCCGAAGTCGGTCGCGTGCATTCCCCATTCCTGCCCCTCATCGGCAAGGCTGTCGTCCCAGGGAACCCAGTCGCGTCCCGTGCCGTCGCCGAGCGACACCTCGATCAACTGGTCGCCGAGGTCGGTACTCGAGTAGTCGTGGTGAATCCCGTAGCCCACATCCTGGAGCCCGTCATTGTTGACGTCGCCTACCGCGATCCCGCCATAGCCGAACTCCCCGAACTGGAAAACCGACCAGCTTCCGCGCCCGTCACCGAACCAGACCATCACCCCGTGCTCCTGGGTATTGATGTACGGACTGCCGTGGTCCCCCACCGAGAGGATATCGACATTGCCGTCGTTGTCGACGTCGGCGAACTCCAGTTCGGACCGCCCGCCGTCTAGGCGCGGGCTGCGCTGGAACCCGGCTGAACTCTCGACATAGTCAAGTGCGGAGGTGATCGCCACGAGAACGCCCAGCAGGAAGAAAGGCTTCAACCGGCACCCCCGGGACCGAAATCAACCCAGACCGGCGCGTGGTCGGACCGCGGGTAACCCACCGGCCGAGAACCCCGGTCTCGCGGCGGTCCATCAGTCAGGAGATGGTTCTCGATGCCGGCCCGCGCTACCCGGCCGGCGAGCAGCTGGCTGACCAGGATGTGGTCAAGTTGCTGACGTCGGTCCCAGCCCTGGTAGGAGAACTCCTGCCCGGCCGGCAGCCCGGCGGTGGCCGATACCAACGCCAGGCGCTGCCCTTCTGCTGATTCGGCCAACCCTGCCTCGACACCACAGACCAGTCGCACGCCATCGGAAGCCGGGCCGTCATTGAAGTCGCCGGCCAGCGCCAGCGCTTCATCTGGCCGGCGCAGCAGCGCCTCGTCCAGCAAGCAACGAAGCCCCGCTGACTCCATCGTCCGGCCGGTGACCGCCAGCGCCTGGCCCAGCACCGTCTGGCGGCGCGGCGGCTCGGACTCGGGGATTGACTCAAGCTCGGGTCGGTCCGACTTCAGGTGCACGCCGATAACCAGGAAGAACTCTCCACCGGCCGTCCTGACCCGCAGCCACGGCACCGGGCGCCGGAACTTCGCCCGCTCAACCTCGCCGCCGCGTCCTGGTACAACTGCCGGGAACTCGTACCACTGGCCTCGAGCCTGCACTTCGAGGCGAGTCAGGATACCGGTATGGAGTCGACGGAAATCGGTTGGCGCGTCGGCGAGGTGCCGTTCGGGAAGACCGGGCAGGCGGTCTCCCAGATCGCGGAACGCCTCAGGCTCACGCACCTCGTTGACGACGACGACGTCGGCGTCGATGCGTTCCAGCACGCCGGCCAGGAAATCCAGCTTCTGCTCGTACACCCCGGCCGGGTTGTCTTCCCGGCCCAGGTTCTGTAGATTCCAGGTCGCCAGCCGGAACGCCTGTTCTGCCACGCTAGATAGATATGCACGGTACGGCCCAAGTCAAGTCCGGGTTCTGTCGCCGGCTTGACACGGCAGGCCTTTTGCCTATCCTACAGCCCGAATATGAACGGACGCAACACCCGACCCCCCCGTGGCCGCCGGCGCTTCGCCCCGCGCCGGAAGGTCTGCTATTTCTGTGAGCACAAGGTGGGCTACATCGACTACAAGGATTCCAACATCCAGAACTTCATGACCGAGCGGGGCAAGATAGTACCGTCGAAGCTGTCCGGCGTCTGCAATCGGCACCAGCGCGCGCTGGCAGCCGCAATCAAGACCGCCCGCAGCCTGGCCCTGCTCCCCTACTCTGCCTGATGAAGGTCATCCTCCTGCAGGATATCGAGCGCCTCGGCGAACGGGGCAAGGTCGTGAACGTTGCGGACGGCCACGCCCGCAACTTCCTGTTGCCCCGGAGGTTGGCCCTGCCCGCCACGAAGGCGAACCTGGCGCAGCTCGACAGCATCAAGGCCCAGTT
>JAFGQF010000173.1 GCA_016935775.1 Caldifarciminota bacterium | reverse complement strand
CGACATCCTCGACGCCTACACCGGGCTCAAGCCGGTGCCGGACCAGCAGGGCCGGGACCGGGTGCGGGCCATCGCGCGGCAGTTGCCCAGCGACTTCGCGACGCCGGCGGACAGCTATGACATCAAGACCGCGGCCGCGCGCCGGGCCGGGAACAAGGAGCCGGACACGCCGTCCGCGCGCGAGCTGCGGGTGAGGCGGCTGGTGGCCTCGTGGCTGCGGCGCGAGAAGCTCGAAGCGTGGGTGGACGAGGTGTTCGCCGGGCTCGGGGCCGAGGGATTCCTGGCCCAGCGCATCGAGGCGCGCGAGTACGGCCGCAGGGTCTGGGCCGCGCTGGCGCGGTCGCGGCCCAGGCCGGGCGCGCTCGACCGGCCCGACCCGCGGCGCAAGACCCGGGAGCAGCGGCTGGAGGAGGTGGACCAGGTGTTCGGCCGCCGGCCGGTCGAACTCGGCTGGGACCGGCTGCACGCAATCCGGGACCAGGTCGTCGGCCTGTTCGACCGCTGTGCCGCCACCGGCGAGCTTGACTGGCTGCCGGAGATGAACGAGGTCCGGGCAATCCGGCAGGCGCGGCTGAACCGGCGGCGGGACCGGGAGCGCGAGCGGCGCAAGAAACCGGCCCTGCCGGAACAGCCCTTGCCCGGGGTGAGTCCCGAGCAGAATGCGGCGAGCAAGCGGCTGTCGGTCGTGCCGGCCGACGTCAACCGGGTGCTCGAGGCCGAGGGGATGGCGCGGGAGCGGCAGGCGTATTTCGTCCGCTGGATGGGCAGCCTGCGCCGGGTGGCGGTCGAGACCCGGCCCGGCACGGCCGAGCGCGAGGCCCGGGTGGCCGAGCTGGTGAACGCCAGCCGGTATTCGGACGACGCCCGCCGCGTGGCCGAGCTCTACCTGGCCCGCGCCGACCGGTACGCCGAGGGACTGAGGAAGAAGACCGAGGAAGGGCAGAAGCGTGGAACCTGAACCGATGCGGCCTGCGCGGGACACGATGGGTGGAAGGATGAGGGATGAACCGCAGACAAGTCGCCAATGCCAAAGTCCCAATGACCAGGACAGGACTCGGGACTCGATCCCATTTCAGAGGACTGGCAATGGGTCATATCTCTCGACCGGGCTTGACAGGCCGGGCCGGTGGGCTTAGGCTGGTTCACGATGAAGCGACATACCTTGTTGTTCGTTCTTGCCGCCGGCCTGGCGTTGCCATTGTGGGCGCAGGAGGCGGATACACTGGTGATGCCGGACTTTGTCGGCCAGGCGTTGTACCCGGCGGCCAGGACCCTGCGCGGGATGGGGCTGGAAATCAGCTACGCGCAGGTGGCGGCGGATTCGTCGGACTCGGCACGGTTCCGCGTGGCGGGCCAGGACCCGGCCGCGGGCACGGCGCTCGAGGCCGGGCAGGCGGTGACGCTTCAGTTCAACTGCGTGGGCGAGCTGCGCTACTGGGGTGAGTGGGCGGTGCGGATGCTGGGTGACTTCGAGAATACCGCCGGCTTCTACTCGGTGGAGAAGCCGCCCGAGCCGGTGCGGTTCGTCGGGGCCGGGTACCCGGCCGAGTTGCGGAAGTACGATTTCTCGGGCGACGCGCTGGTGGAGGCGCTGGTTGATTTCGACGGGTCGGTGCTGGCGGCGTGGGTGCGAGAGTCGTCAGGCTACCCGGCGGCGGATTCGGCGGCGCTGGATGCCGCGTTGCAGGCGAGCTTCAGCCCGGCGTCGCACTACGGCGAGCCGAAGCGGGTGTGGTTCCCGCTGCCGTTCCACTGGGAGTTCGACGAGGGTCCGCAGTTGCCCTCGACCGACCCGGCCAATTCCGACGGCCGGCCAATCGAGCCCTGATTCCTGCCCGGCTAGAACGGGATGTCGTCGAGCTGGTCCGACCCCTGGTCGGGCTGGTCGCCTTGGTCGTCCGACCCCTCGCTGTCGCCGCGGCGCTGGCTGTCCCACTTGTCCAGTACCTGGACGCGGCGGGCGTGGATTTCCACGACCGACCGCTTGTCGCCGGTCTTGGTTTCGTAGCTGCGCTGGCGCAGCTCGCCCTCGACCAGGACCGCCGACCCCTTCTTCATCGTCTCACCGAGCCGTTCGGCCTGCTGGGCCCAGACGTTGACGTCGAAGTAGGAGGTGTCGTCTCTCCATTCCTCGCCGACACGGTAGCGCCGGTTGACCGCCATCCGGAAGCCGAGCACCGCGGTGCCTTTGGGCGTGTAGCGCAGGTCCGGGTCCTGGACCACCCGGCCGAGCAGGGCGACCGAGTTCAGGTAGCCGAGCCTGATTTCAGCCATCGTCCCGTTCCCCGGTATCGGGCTCTGCCGGTTCATCCGCGACCGGCTCTTTGATCTCGGCATCCGGTTCAGGTGCCGGTTCGTCGAGCGGTTCGTCGGTCGGTTCCTCCACGGCCGGCGCGGCCGCGGCGGCCTCGGCCTCGGCGCGGGCGGCCAGCTCGGCCGGCGACGGCCGGCGGATGAAGGCAAGCCGGAGCAGTTCCTCGCGGTGCCGGAGCTCGACCTTCATCTCGTCGGGCAGGGTCGGCGGCGCGTCGAACTGGATGAAGACGTACCAGCCCTCGGTGTTCTTCTTGACCGGGTAGGCGAGGGCTCGACGGTCCACGCGGCCGTCATCGATTTCGGTCGCGCCGTGGTTGCCGAGCATCTCGCGCATCTCGGCGACGAACTTTTCGACGTCCTTGTCGGACATCCCGGGGGTGAGCAGCATTGCCGCTTCGTAGTGGTTCAACATTCCTCCTGTTTTTCAGGTCCTGAACTTGATCAGCAGGACGTCGCCGTCCTGGACGACGTAGTTTCGGCCTTCGACCTTGACCTTGCCCGCATCGCGGGCCGCGGCGAAGTCGCCGGCGGTTTCGAGGTCGTCGTATCGGAGCACGTCGGTGCGGATGAAACCGTCGGCGAGGTCGGAGTGGATGAGCCCGGCAGCCTCGACCGCGGTGATGCCGCGGGGCGCGGCCCAGGCCCGTGACTCCGGTCCCTTGACGGTGTAGAAGCGAATCAGGTCGAGCGCGGCGAAGACCCGCGCCGTGACCGCGTCCGGTCCCTCGGGTGCGAGGCCGAGCGCGGCGCGGAGTTCAACCCGCTCGCTTGGGTTGAACCCGGCCAGGCCCTCTTCGAGCCGGGTCGAGACCAGCAGCGGGTCGCGGGCGGCGAGCGCCGGGAAGGCGGCCGGGTCGGCGGGTTCGGTGTCCGAGCAGTTGACCGCGAGGACCACCGGTTTCAGGACGAACAGGCCGAGGTCGCGGACCGCGG
>JAFGQF010000172.1 GCA_016935775.1 Caldifarciminota bacterium | reverse complement strand
GCATAGACGCTGTTGTTCTCGGGCGCGTAGGCGATGGCGGCGCCCTTCTTCGGCGCCCGGTACTCGAACACCTTCAGCGCGATGTCCTTGCGGTTGGTCCAGGTCGCGGCGGCGATGTCGTAGTAGTAGAAGTCGGCGCTGCCGCCCGCCTTCATCGCCCAGATGCGGCCAGCCGCGCCGTAGTCCGGGTCGTAGGCCAGATCGCAGCCGTACTTCGCGCGACGGCCGGATGGGGCCAGCGGCATGCTGGTGAGCGAGTCCCAGGCGCCGGCGGCGAGGTCGAAACGCCAGACGGTGTTTTCGTTGCCGCCCTTCATCGCGTAGACCTCGTTGGCGTCGGGGTTGTATTCGAGGCAGGCGCCCTTGACCTTGCGCCGGCTGTCGCCAAGCGGGATGTCGTCCCGCTGGATCCACGGCGACACGGCGACGAGCTTGCGAACGACGTCGTTGGAGTCGGCCACGTCGCCGAACATCACCACCGAGCAGGTGAGCGTGTAGTAGCCGAGCTCGGCCAGCCAGGGGCTGAAGCTCACGAGCGTGCTGTCTCCCGGCAGCAGGCCGGGCACGGTGACCGTGTCCTCGTAGGGCGGGTCGGCGTCCCGGATCTTGAAGTAGACCTGGATCGAGTCGGTGACCGTGCCGTAGTTCTGGATCTTGGCCTCGGGCGTGATGCTGCCCGGGAAAGTCCAGACCGGCGGGTTGGTGATGTCGAGCGCTGCGGCGTCACGGTAGATCGGGTAGAGCCGGACCGCGCTGCCCGGCCGGACCCGGTTCTCGAGGTCGTTCACCGCGTTCGACATCGGCGGCCGGGCGTACAGGTAGCCGAGCCCGTCCGAGCCGAGCTTGTCTTCCAGCCCGATGGTCGCGTTGCGGGCATTGTCGAAGGTCGGGTCGCCGGCGTCGGTGTCGAGGTACTGGTAGACGACCGTGCCGTTCTCGTGGAGGACCGCCTCGAAGCTGACCAGTTCGCTGGTGTCGCCGTTCGAGCGGACGCGCCAGGCATCCTGCCAGATGACGGCGAACCGGCGGTTGGGCATCTCACCGAGGTTGCGGTAGAAGACCTTGCCGCCGCCAAATCCCGGGCCGAAGGCGAAGTTGTCCCACCACGGGTAGAGCGCGCCGTTGGGCGTGGCCGCATCGGGCAATGGCCGGGGAAGCGAGTCGTTGGTCCCCGGGTCGGACCCGAGCTTGAGCCAGCCGTTGGTGCTGACGTAGCAGTTCAGGTAGGACGAGTCGCCGTAGGGGAAGGGGAAGCCGATCGGCACGAAGATGCGCTGCTCGTCGCCGAACGCGATGGCGACGCCGGCGCCCGTGGTGTCCACCCAGTCGTAGACCGGGCCGCCGGCCGTGTCCGAGTCGATCCAGGCGTAGTCGCCGCTGCTGCTCATCCCGGTGTGAACGCCCTTGCGGACGTCGAAGCCGAAGCGCTTGATGTTGTTGGCAAGCGGCTCGGGCAGGACGCTGCCCTGGGCCACGGTCACGACGACCGAGCAGGGCTCGGCGACCGGCGGGGTGAAGCTGTCGAATTCGACGAAGACCTCGGCTCCCGGGCCGAGCGTGGCGATTGTCTGCTCGTTGGCGTAGCGCAGCAGGTTGCCGGCGCCGAAGATCGAGCAGGTGACCGGGACGTCGACGACCGCGGTGGTCCCGAAATTGTCGATCAAGGCACGGGGCGCGAACGGCGCGTCGAACGGCCGCTGGACCAGCTCGTAGCGCGGCTGGTCCACGTAGAGGGTCCGCATGTCGACGTCTGCCAGCCCGAGGGTTTCCTTGTTCACCCAGCAGCGGATCCGGAAGTTGCCGGTCCCGGTGTCGGGAACAAAGTCGCCGGCGCGGTACTGCCAGTAACTGGCGTAGCTCGGCCGGCTGGCGCCGTCGTTGGACAGCTCCGGGCACTCCTGGGTCTCGCCGACCTGCAGGTAGAAGACGTAGAAGCTGTCGGCCGGGCCGAACTGCAGGTGGTTGTCGTCCTGCGGGACGTAGACCGAGTTCCAGCCGTTCGTGCCCGAGAGGACCGGTGTCTTGTAGCGCATGTCGCCGGGCGCGCCGCCGTTGTTCCGGACCACGGCGAGCTGGAACCGGTTGAACGGCGGGGCCGGGCAGCGCAGGTAGACCTGGAGCGACTCGACGAAGACCGGGTAGGTCGCCCCGAACTTTGCGCCCCAGCCGTAGTGGCCGACCGGCCAGTCGTGGTAGACGTGGCCGCTGCCGGAGTCGTAGTACTTCGGCTCGGCGTAGGTCACGGTGAAGTAGCGGGCGAGTGTGTCGTTGGTGCGGTTCGAGTCGTCGGCCGCCTCGTGCCAGAACCAGACCGAGTAGCGGCCCAGCCCGACCGGCTCGGGCGGGGCGAAGGTGATGTCGGCGGTGCCGCCAAGCCCGGCCAGGAACGGGATGAGGTCGGCCCAGGTCTGGATCACCGTTCCAAGGTTGTCGCGCAGCTCGCAGACCACCGGCACGTTGGCCTGATCCACCGCGCCGATGTTGACGAACCGGGCGCGCGGGCTGATGTTGCCCGGGATCAGCCGCGATGGCGGGTCGAGCACGCGGGTGCAGGCGACATCGTACTGGGGAATCGACTCGCCCTCGACGATGACGTCATCGATGCACCACCAGCGGATGTTCTGGAGCGTCGAGTCGAACACCCAGGCGAAAACGACCGACGCCTGGTTGGCGGCGTTGTCGAGGTTGAACACCTGCGCGGTCGAATCGAGCCGCTCGAACTCGTAGTCGTGGACAAGCTCGGAGAACGTGATGCCGCCGTCGAGCGATGCGTAGAGCCGGGCGATGTAGCGGTTGAGGTCGTTGTGAGCGAAGCGGGTGGTCACCCGGAGCCGGATGTTGTGGTAGCCCGAGCAGTCGATGAGCGGGGTGATGAGCGAGTCCGGCGCGGAGTCCGCGGCGAGGTTCCAGTAGAGCGCGGCGAAGCGCGAGTCGCGCGAGGGCCAGGCGGCGCTGCCCGGTTCCTCGCGGTGCCAGTCGTCGGTGCCCTCGGGTGGGCTGTGGTGGTAGATGCGCCAGCCGGCGGGTGGGACGCCGGTGGTCCAGTCGGAATTGAAGTCCTCGGAGAGCAGGACGTAGCCAAACGCGAACGCGGTCAGGATGGTCAGCAAAACGGCCATGCGACGCATACGGCCTCCTCAGGTTTGCGGTGCCGGGCAATCGGGTGGTGCTGCCTTCATAAGTATTTCAATACAGCCGCGACACGTTGCGGCCGGTCCAGGTGCAATCCCTTGCCGCCCGGACAATTTGATTATAGACCTCGACCATCGGGTGTCAACAGGGACAGGGGGGACGGGCGCGGTTGACATCCCGAGCTGGCGCGGCTATGCTGAATGCGGCGAAGACGATGGCTGACTCCCCGGCCTCCGGTCAGACGCTGCGCGACCTGCTGGCCGCGCGCGGTTATGTTCCCGAGCCCGACATCCTGAAGCTGTTTGTTGACGTGGCGCGCTCGCTCGAGGCCGGCCACGGCCAGGCCCAGCTCCATCTCGACGTCAAGCCCGAGAAGATAGTCAAGGCGCTGGGCGGGCGTTACCAGCTTGCCGGGTTCGGCTCGGCGCGGCTTGGAACGCCGAAGTACATGGCGCCGGAGCGGGTCCAGAGGAGGCCGGTGACCGCCGCTTCCGACATCTACTCGTTCGGGGTCACGCTCTACGAGGCGGCGACCGGCAAGCTGCCGTTCGACAGCGGGTTGAGCTCCCAAGTTCTCCAGGACCACGTCAAGCGAACGCCGCCGTTGCCCCAGTCCGTCCGGCCCGGGATATCCGCCGGGCTGCAGCGGATCATCGTAACCGCGCTGGCCAAGAATCCGGGCGACCGGTTCCGCACGGCCGGGGAGCTGCGCGAGGCGCTCGAACTCGAGCTGCGCGAGCAGCAGGCGAGCATCGCCCAGCCGGCGGGCACTCCGCCGCCGGCCGCCGAGCCGAAGGCGCAGGTCCAGCCCCAGCCCGAGCCCGAGCCGCAGGAAGGTCACCGGCGTTACTACAAGGGCACGATGCCCGGGGTGATGAGCGGGCGCCGGCCCGAGCCCGGGGTGAAGCGTGAGGTTGCCGGGCCCGACCCCGTGAAGAAGCCCGAGCCGAAGCGCCGGCCCGCGCCTGCCGGCAAGTCGGAGCCGAAGACAGAAGCGACGCTCTTGAAGAAGCCGGCCAACGGCCCGGCGCCAAAGCAGCCCGCGGGACCGCAACCGCAGCCGGCCGCGAGGCCCGAGCCGAAACCGGCGGCCGGCCCGGCGCCGAAGCAGCCTGCAAGACCTCAACCGCAGCCGGTGACGGCCGCTGTCCGGCCGGCCGGGGCGCGAAAGCGGCCGTTCCCGGTGGCACTCGTCGCAGTCCCGGCAGGACTGGTCGCGGTGGTGGTCGTGGTCCTGCTGTTGGCCGGCGGTCGCGGCGCGAAGGCGCCGCGTTTGGTCGGGCTCAGCCTGGAGCAGGCCCGGGAAGCGGCCGCGCGCGGCAAGCTTGTGCTGGTGAAGACGGCCGACCGGGACGATACCCTGCCCGCGGGCCAGGTGCTGGAGCAGGAGCCGCCGCCGGGCGCCAGGGCGGGCGCGGGCGAAACCCTGCAGGTAGTGGTCAGCACCGGGATGGTGAAGGTGCCGGAGCTCGCCCGGTTGAGTCTCGAGGCGGCGCGGCAGGAGGCGGCCCGGGCCGGGCTCCGGCTCGCCCGGGTGGATTCGACTTACAGCAACGATGTACCGGCCGGCCAGGTCACCGGCTCGCAGCCGGGGCCTGGCGCGCGGGTCGAGTCGGGCAGCGCAATCAGCCTGGCCGTGGCCGCGGGTCGCGCGAGCTGCCCGGAATGCGGGGCCCGGCGCGAACCCGGGGCGAAGTTCTGCACGCGCTGCGGGTTCCGGTACGAGATTTGAACCGTTGAGCGAGGAGGCGAGGTGACGAGCAGGAAATTCCGCAACGTGCTGGTGCTTGTCCTGGTCGCGCTGGTCGGGGTGGGTCTGGCCGCCAAGACCTGCCCGAACTGCGGCGAGTCGAACCGCGACGACGTGCAGTTCTGCAAGAACTGCGGCTATCGTTTCCCGGCGCAGGCCGCGCCGCCGGCGGTGCGGACCCTGCCCCAGCTGCGAGCCGATATTTCGGTCGCGTCCGGGGTGGTGAGTATCCGCTCGACCCCGGCGGGCGCCGCGGTGCGGGTGGACGGCCGGTCGCGGGGCACGACCCCTTTGGAGATTGCCGACCTCGCCCCGGGCCAGCACGCGATCGAGCTGTCGCGTGCCGGGTACCGAAGCTACGACGGCATCTTCGTGATTCCGAAGCTGGATGGGACGATTGTCGTGACGACCGTGCCGCCCGGCGCCGAGGTGCTGCTCGACGGCAAGCCGGCCGGGATTGCCGGCGACTCGGGCCTGGTAATCCAGGACGTCGGTTTCGGCAGCCACGTCCTGCTCGCCCGGCTCGGCGGCTACCCGGACGAGGTCCGGACCATCGTGCTCGCGCGGGACGCGCCGGTGAACCTGACGACGATATCGTTCACCGGCAGGGTCGGGTTCCTGCGGGTCGAGTCGGACCCGATCGGCGCCGCGCTCGAGGTGGACGGCACGCGGGTCGGCAACACCAACTACATCGGCACGATGGCGCCGGCCAACTACCGGCTGAAGCTCAGCTATCCCGGTTTCCGTGACTGGACCGGGTCGGCCCGGGTCGAACTGCGCGACACCGCCTACGTGTTCGCGACGATGGCCGCGATCCGCGAGCGCAAGCCGGCATTCCTCTGGCTCGGGGTGGCGGGCGTGGCCGGCGGCGTGGCGGGCGCGGTGATGGGCGAGCTGGCCTACCGCGAGTACCAGGAGGCACAGCCACCCGAATACACTTCGGCCGACATCCAGAAGCTGCGGGAGCAGACCCAGCTTTACGACTGGCTGCGCAACATCGCCGGGACGGTCGGGGTTCTCAGCCTCGGCGCCTACCTGGTCTTCTAGCGATGCGCCGGCCCATCTTCGCACTGCTGGCGGCCGCGCTGCTGGTGCCGTCGGGCTGCCGGGTCTGGAACAACCCGCTCGACCCGGAGAATAACGAGCAGCCGTACACCCCCTCGCGGCCATTCCCGGACAGCGGGGCCATCCGCCAGGACACGGTGGTGGTGCTTTCGTGGAACGGCGGCGACCCGAACCCGGGCGACACCGTCCGCTACGACCTGCTGCTGGGCGCCTCGGTTCCGCCGCCGGTGGTCGCGCGCGGCCTGGACACCACCCGCCACACCGCCACCGGGCTGAACTATTCGACGCTTTACTACTGGCAGGTCATTGCCTTCGATTCGCGCGGCGACAGCACGGCCGGGCCGGTGTGGAGTTTCACCACCTGGGCGGTGACCGACACCAACCGGCCGCCGAACGTGCCGGGTTCGCCATGGCCCGGGGACGGCCTGAGCAGCATTGACACAGCGGTCGTGCTACGCTGGAGCGGCGGGGACCCGGACTCGGGCGACATCGTCCGGTACGACGTCCACCTCGGCACCAACTCGCCGCCGCCGCTGGCCCAGGCCGGCCTGGGCGATACCACCTGGGACCCGCCGGGCCTGGCCTGCCAGTCGCTTTACTACTGGCAGGTGAGGAGTTTCGACAGCCACGGCGACACGACCCCGGGCCCGGTGTGGAGTTTCACCACCGCGGCGCCGAGCGACACCAACCGGCCGCCCAACGTGCCGTCGAACCCGACCCCGGACTCCGGCGCGACCGGCCGCACCCGGCAGGCGACGCTGTCCTGGCAGGGCGGCGACCCGGACCCGCTCGACACGGTCGGCTACGACGTCCACTTCGGGACGACGACCACGCCGCCGCGGGTCGCGCAGAACCTGGGCGAGCCTCGGTTCACGCCGACCGGGCTCGAGCCGGCCACCGCATACTACTGGCGGGTCGTGGCCCGGGACCGCGCGGGCGACACGACCGCGGGTCCGCTCTGGCCGTTCGCGACGATGGCCGAAATCGTCGTCACCAGCCCGGCCCAGGGCACGAGCTGGCGCGAGGGCTCGCGGCAGACGATTACGTGGAACGGGGGAACGGACGGCGGAGCAAGTCAGAAGTCAGAGGTCAGAATACTGAAGCCAGACGTCAGGACGGGCAGGCCGGCGAGGACGGCGCGCGGCGCGGGTCTGCCCGCCGACGGGGCGGATTCGACGGTGGTGTTCTTCTCGAGCGACAACGGCGGCTCGTGGTCGCGCCAGGCGCGGGCGACCGAGCCGGGCGAGCTCGACTGGACCGTGGCCGGCGCGACGCCCGACGCCCGAATCGAGGTGCGGGCGTTTGCCGACGGCCGGTTCGAGGCGGGGACGAGCGAGCGGTTCGTGATAACCGATACGCTCCGGCCGTCCGACATCACCATCACCAGTCCGACCCGGGACACGCGCTGGCAGGTGGGTTCGAGCCAGGTCATCACCTGGACCGGGGGCACCGACGGGTTCGACTCGGCGGTGGTCCGCTACCACGCGGGCACCGGCGAGTGGATTCGGCAGGGCCTTACCCTCGTGCCGGGCAGTTTCGACTGGACCGTGCCCCAGCCCGTGACCAACCTCGCCCGCGTCGAGGTGACCGCGTACCGCATGAGCCAGAGCCGGTCAGCGACGAGCGACACCTTCCGGGTGGTCGCGCCGCCGCTGCCGGACACGGTCATCAAGGTGCTGGCCGTCGGCGAGCGGCCGCAGGACCTGGCGTGGAACCCGGACCAGGACCTGGTCTACACCGCCGACTTCCTGGGCGGCTCGGTGACGGTCATCGACGCGGCAAGCGATTCGGTCGTGGCGACCCTGGCGGTGGGCTCGAACCCCACGGCGCTGGCCTGGGACGCGCAGCGCGGCGAGCTCTGGGTGGCCAACTCGGGCTCGCGCAGTTTGTCGGTGATTGACGGCGCCACCAGCCGGGTCGTGGACTCGGTGGCGGTCGG
>JAFGQF010000171.1 GCA_016935775.1 Caldifarciminota bacterium | reverse complement strand
GTACGACGTTCGGAACGCAGACTGAGACGCGGCTACTGACCGACTGCGGGAGGGGGAGATTCCTTCTCCCGCAGTCGTTTGACCCCGGTTTCTTGACCACCACGGGGTCGGGTCTATACTCCCGCCGTGGCGAAGAGGCCGGACCAATCCGTAGAGCGACACTCTCCATCGCTGACCGACGCTCCTGTTTCGGCAGATGTCATCCTCCTGGTGGATGGGCATTCGCTCATCTATCGGAGCTTCTTCGCATTCTCCAATCGTCCACTCCGGGACTCGAAGGGTCGCAACACGTCGGCAGTCTTCGGTTTCGTCAACACGATGCGCAAGCTGCTGGAAAGCTGGCGTCCCGCATACTGCTCGGTGGTCTATGACGCCCCGGGACCGACTTTCCGACACGAGCAGTATGGTGATTACAAGATCCAGCGGCCGCCGACCCCGGAGGAACTGGTCCAGCAGATGCCGATTGTCAAGAAGCTGGTCGCCGCCTGGGGAATCACCTCACTCGAGGTCCCGGGGGTCGAAGCCGACGACGTGCTTGGCACGCTTGCCCGGCTCTTCGAAGAGAAAGGCCGCCGGGTGGTCGTCGTCAGCTCGGACAAGGACATGCTCCAGCTGGTTGGCGGGGATATCACGGTCTATGACCCGTGGCTGGACCTTCAATACGGCCCCGCTCAGGTCAAGGAGAAGCTCGGAGTACTGCCGAGCCAGGTGCCGGACTACCTTGCGCTCGTCGGTGACCAGTCGGACAACGTGCCGGGAGTGCGAGGCATCGGTCCGAAACGGGCGCGCGCCATCCTCGAGAGACACCGCACGCTCGAGCGAGCGCTGTCGGAAGAGCCGAGGCTGGCGGAGAGCCGTGAGGCGGCCGAGTTGAGCCTTGGTTTGGTACAACTGGCAACCGATCTTGCACTCGAGGTTGAGCTGGCCGACCTTGTCCTGAAACCACCTGACCGCGATGCCCTGCACCAGCTCCTTGAGGAGTTGGAGTTTCATTCGCTGTTGACGGGATTGGTGAGCAGTGAAGAGAAACCCGTTGATGTGCGGCGCGTCGAGGGGCCGGTGAGTCCGGGTTCGGGACGGCTGGCATTCCGGGTGGAGAAGGACACCGCGTGGTTCACGACCGACGGTAAGACTGCGCAGGAACTGCCGGCGACCGATGCGAACCTGCGCGCGCTGCTGGGCGTCTCGGGCGCGCTCAAGGCCGGTATCGACATCAAGCGGCAACTGCTCGAACTGGGAGTCCGCGGGCTGGACATCGCGGTGCCCTTTGTCGATGTCGCCGTCATGGCCTGGTTGGTGGACCCGAACCGTCGCGGTTACGGGCTTGGAGAACTCGTATCCCGGGCCGGCACGAACCCCAGGGGCGAACGCGGGCCGGGCGCGGCTGTCGGAGTTTGGGACTTGCTTGGTTGGCTTGAGCCCCAGGTGTCTGCGCTGGGCCTGCAGGCTGTGCTCGAAGAACTGGAGATGCCGCTGGTCCCTGTCCTGGCAGGGATGGAGCGGCGCGGGGTGATGATCGACGCCGGGTATTTCAGGGGTCTCGAGGGCGAACTGAGCAGGGAATTGGCAGCGGTGGAGCGCCGGGTCTGGCAGCTCGCCGGAGTCGAATTCAATGTCCGGTCACCGCGGCAGTTGGCCGAGGTTCTGTTCGAGCGCCTCGAACTTCCGCACGGCCGGAAGCTGAAGACCGGGTACTCCACCAACCTGTCGGTGTTGAGCGGACTGGCAGAACGGCACCCGGTAGTGAAAGAGGTTCTGCGGTTCCGGGAGCTGACAAAGCTCATCGGCACCTATCTCTCGCCGCTGCTCGCCGCCGCCCGGTCCGGCACGTCTCGGGTGCACGCCGAGTTCAACCAGACCGGGGCATCCACCGGCCGGCTTTCGTCGTCCAATCCGAATCTTCAGAACATCCCGATTCGGACCGAGGAAGGTCGGCGCATCCGTACCGGCTTCATCGCTGGGGATGGAAACGTGCTGGTTTCGGCCGACTACTCCCAGATTGAACTGCGGGTGCTGGCGCACCTGTCCGGGGACGAGGAGTTGCGTGCAGCATTCGAGCGCGGGGATGACGTTCATATTCAGACTGCGGCGGCTGTTTTCGGGGTCGAACCGGCTGTCGTATCCCAGGAGCAGCGCCGGATGGCCAAGGTCGTCAACTACGGCCTGATTTACGGCATGGGTGATTTCGGACTGTCCAACCGGATGAAAATTCCGCTTGAGGAGGCCCGCGGATTTCTTGACGATTACTTGGCCAGGTTTCAAGGTGTGGCCCGGTGGCGCGACCACCTGCTGGCCGAAGTCGGCGAAACCGGGGTTGTCCGGACGCTGTCGGGCAGGATTCGTCCGGTGCCGGGAATCTCGAGCCGAAACCGTGGCATCGCCGAGGCGGCCCGACGGGCGGCGACCAATGCCCCGGTCCAGGGTTCGGCCGCCGATATCATCAAGCGGGCGATGATCCGACTTGAAGAGCGGTTCAGGATGGAGAGAATCCAACCCGGAATGCTGATCCAGGTTCACGATGAACTGCTCTTCGAGGTGCCGGCCGGCCGGCTGGAAGAGGCCTGCCGCCTGGTGCGGCAGGAGATGGAGTGCGCGTGGCAGCTGGACGTGCCTTTGGTGGTTGACATCGGCACCGGGCAGAACTGGGGAGAGGCCCACTAGCCGATGGTCAAGGTTATCGTGGGTTTCGGCACCCGTCCCGAGGCGATCAAACTGGCCCCGGTGATCAAGGAACTGCAGTCCCGGCCGGGTGATTTTCGCACGCGCATCGTCGTGACCGCCCAGCACCGTGGCATGCTCGACCAGGTCCTCGATGTTTTCGGAATCGTCCCTGACCACGACCTCGACGTGATGAAGCCGGGCCAGACGCTCACCGATGTCACCGCCCGGGTGCTTGCCGGGATCGAACCGGTGCTCGCCGCCGAGCGGCCCGACATTGTCCTTGTCCAGGGCGATACCACCAGTGCCTTCGTGTCGGCCCTGGCGGCCTACTACCAGCGGGTCGCGGTCGGCCACGTGGAGGCCGGGTTGCGAACCGAGGACAAGTACTCGCCCTACCCGGAGGAGATGAACCGGCGCCTGGTCGGCGTGCTTGCTGACCTTCATTTCGCGCCCACCGAGCGGGCGCGGGAGAACCTGTTGCGCGAGGGCGT
>JAFGQF010000027.1 GCA_016935775.1 Caldifarciminota bacterium | reverse complement strand
AGCCGGTTGGATATCCGGTGCACGTGGGTGTCCACCGCGATTGCCGGGATGCCGAACCCCTGGCTGAGCACGATGTTCGCCACCTTGCGCCCGACCCCGGGCAGTTCGACCAGTTCCGCAAGCGTGGCCGGCACCCGGCCCTGCCAGCGGTCGAGCAGCAGCCGGCCGACGTCGGGAAGCAGCTTCGCCTTGGTTCGGTAGAACCCGACCGGGTAAATGAGCCGCTCGATTGCCGCAGGCTTCAGCCGGGCCAGCTTCGCGGCGTCGGGCGCGCGCGCCAGCAGCCGTTCCGACGCGGCCGCGGTCACCGGGTCCTGGGTGCGGGTGGAGAGGATGCAGGAGACGAGCACCCGGAACGGGTCGCGTGTCGGCATCCGCTTCACCGGCGCGTCGCCGCGGGCGTAGCTCCTCCGCAGCGCCCGGACGATGGAGCCGAGATTGTCCTTCGGGACCGCCGGCAAGGAAGTGCCGGCTAGACGCCGAACGCCGCCAGCAGGCCGATGAACCCGGCGGTCATTATCCCGACCACCGGCAGCACCACCAGCCAGGGATGGAACTTCATCAGGCCCGGAACCTCGCCCGGCTGGCGCGGCCGGGCGAATGTCACCAGCGTGGCCAGCAACGCCAGCACGCAGATGATTATCGCCAGCGGCAGGTGGAAGGTCAGGTTGACCCCCCGTCCCTGACCGCGCAGCAGCGAGTTGACCAGGAAGCCGAGCACGAGGTTGGCGATGACGAGCAGGAAGAAGATGACGGTCCGGTTGCGCTGCTGGCGCAGCGGGAAGTCCCATTCCAGCAGCCGGGCGACGCTGATCTGGGCAATCTTGACCCCGTAGACCATCGTGACGATTGCCAGCACCGGGTGGATGTAGCCGTACCAGGGCATCGGGTCCTCCTCAGTGATGCAGCCCGAAGGCCGCGACTCCGGACTCGTCCAGTTCCGGTATCCAGGTCATCAACTCGCGCGCCCGCACGAACCCGTCGTCGCTTCGGGCAACCTCGGACCACGCCTTCTCCTCCCACCGGAGCAGGACCGCGCGCTGGTCGCCGCTCTCCTCGTCCGCCGGCCAGCGGACCAGCAGGTACTTCTGCCAGGTGATGTACTCATCCGCGCCCGGGTAATCGGCCTTGACCCCGGCAAGCGGGTCCTTCGGTCCGCCGCACCCGGCGGCCAGGGCGAGCGCGACCGCCAGCAGGGCAATCGCGCGCATCAGTCGACCAGGAACCCGACCCGGCACTCGGCCAGGTGCTGGATATTGAGCTTCGAGCCGTGGATGCGGGCCGCGTCCTCGTCCGACACCACCAGGTCGCAGCCGTTGTACCCGGCGATGTCCAGCGCCCGGACCACCAGCGGGTTCGAGCCGGTCCTGTCACCCATCAGCGCGTCGTTGCGGGTCGGGTACAGGCCCACCAGCCCGCGCTCCGCCAGCTCGCGGCGGCTTGCGAACTCCGGCCCGGCCGCGACAGCGCCGGCCCGGGTGACCACCCGTGGAAACAGCGCCGGTTGCCAGCCCAGCCCGCGCGCGTCAACCAGGATACCGGTGTACTGGGGCGTGTTCTCGTCCTCGAGCGGGACCAACGCCACCCCGTCCGGCACTTCCCTGCCCTCGGGCCATTCCTGGCCGCAGCAAGGGCAAGCGACCCGGCCCAAAAGCCGCGCCTCGCCCGGCTCGGGCAGCAGCAGCTCGAGCACCGAGCCCGCGAGCGGGTACTCGAAATCGACCGTCAGCCCACCATCCGAGCGGAACTTGGTCTCGCCCCGGTAGGAATCGAATGTCATCCGGTCGAACCGGTTGGAATACTTGGTGTGGGCGGCCAGGAAATCGGCGACGGTGTAGTCACGGTCCCAGGCCGACCGGCGGATAACTTCGCGGGCGCGGTCGGCAAGCCGGTCGGTTGCCATCACTTCGATATTGCGGCTCTCGGTCACGGTGACGACCGCGGTGTAACGGGAGAAATCGAGCGTGTCGGCCGCGAGCGGCACGCACACAACGGACAGGACCAGCAAGAACAGCATTCGCTTCATAACACCTCCGAACGTTTCGGATGGTCTGCTTGTACCGGCCGGGCCCGGTCGGCCCGGCAACTGCCACAGAGCGGCCAACGGGATTCGAACCCGTGTCGCCGGCTTGGGAAGCCGGAGCTCTACCCCTGAGCTATGGCCGCATAATCCCTCGTACCGCAACTGCACCGTCAGAACTCTGCCGGACCCGCTTCCCAAGTACCCGTTAGGGAGCTTGGGAAGCCGGAGCTCTACCCCTGAGGTATGGCCGCGTCCAGATTCGGGGTCGAGGGGTCAAGGGTTCGAGTGAACCGAACACTTGCGCCCCTTCAATCACAATATGTTAGGTATCGGCACTCAAGTGTCAAGTTGGCCGGGGTGCCGGCTAAGTTGTTTCGGAACGGTATGTTACGGCGTGGAAGTGGGTTCAAACCGGCGGCTACGCGCCCGGGGGCTCGAAGAACTCCTTGCCCCAGAACCGGACCCGCCGCACGCGCCGCTGTTTCAGCAACCGGCCGAGGGCCGGTTTCAACAACCTTGGGTCGATGCCGAGCGAGCGCTCCATGTCGGCAAAGGTCACCGGCCGGTTGCGCACCAGTTCGTAGATCGCCCGCTCCGGGTCCTGCCCGGTCCGACGCTTGGCCCGGCGCAGTGCCGAATCGGCTATTTCGGTACCCGGCCCGAAAAGGACGCGGACCTGCTCCAGGTCATCCCGGTCCAGCGGCCCGGCCCAGCTCTCGGCGGGCGGCCGGACAACGGTGTTCAGGTGCACCCGGTCGGGCCGGATCCGCCACGCCGCCTGCCGCAGCTTCACGACGTGGGCCGGCGCGTCGTTCACGTCCCGCACGAGCATCACCTCGAGCCACATCCTGCCCCGGAAGTGCCGCCGGAATGTCACGAGGCTTTGGATGATATCCTCGACCACGAGGCCCTGGTGCGCCCGGTTGACCTTGCGGAAGGTCGCCTGGTCGGCCGCGTCCAGCGACGGCACCACCAGGTCGGCCCGGTACAGCGCACGCCGCACCGCCGGGTCGGTCATCAACGTGGAATTGGTGATCACCGCGACCGGCACGCGGAACTCGGCCTTGAACCGACGAATCAGCCGGCCGATGTCCGAGTTCAAGGTCGGCTCGCCCTCGCCCGAAAAGGTGATGAAGTCGAGTTCGTGGGTCGCGACCGCCTGGCGAACCTGCTCGACGATATCCTCGACCGGGTAGAACGGCTCGCGCTTCAGGGTCCGGCGCGTGGTCCGGCCGCACTGGCAGTAGACGCAGTCAATCGTGCAGGTCTTGCGGGGGATGATACTGACCCCGAGTGACAGGCCCAGCCGCCGCGACGGCACCGGCCCGTAAACATAGCTTGACCGGATCATCTCGCCGCCGCGGATCCGGGCGACCGGCTCATTCGACAATCGTCACTCGCCATTCGCGCTTCCCGACAGCCCGGGCAGGTTGGTCTTCACGTACTCCAGCCCCTGCTCGCGGCTGGTTATCTTGCCCTCGATCTGCAGGTCCTCGAGCTCCCGCAGGATCACCTTGAACGCCGGGCCGGGCCTGAGGCCCAGCGCGATCAGGTCGTGGCCGGTGACCAGTCGCTCGACCCGGGACTGGGCATCCTCGGCCCGCTTCTGCCCGATCATCCGGGTGATGGCGTCTTCGAGGTGGTAGGTCTTGCCCGCGGTCGCCCAGCCGTCGGCGTAGCAGATGATCATCATCCCGAACGCCTCCTCGCCCAGATCGCGGAAGAACCGGCGAACCGCCCGGTCGCTTAGCTCCGGCCCGGTCGCCAGCAAATGCAGCCGCATGTGCTCCTGCACCAGCGTCCGGACCATCTTCACCTGGTGCCGGGCCAGCCGCAGCCGCTGGTGGCAGACCCGGGCCGCGGCCCGCGCCCCCAGGCTGTCGTGGCCGTAAAAATGCACCTCGCCGCCGACCGTCTCGAACCGGGTCTCGGGCTTGGCGAAGTCATGCAGCAGTCCGGCCAGCTTGAGCAGCGCCCGGCGAAACGGCCAGCCCGGGTTGCGGACCGCATCGGTCGTCACCTCCCTGGTCTCCGGCCGGGTCTCATTCGTCACTCGGCACTCGTCATTCGCCACTTGCTCATCCGCGCCCCAACGGTCGAAGTACTGCTCGTACTCCGGGCCGAACCGGCTGAAGAACGTTTCGCCGTGACAGATTTCCTCGACCTTGTGCATCGTCCGGAAGGAATGGCCCCTGAGCTTCGGGTCCTCCAGCACCGGCTCGAACCCGGGCAGCAACTCGGCCAGCCGCCCCAGCCTGTCCAGCCGGTCCAGCCAGCCGGCGCCGCCCGGCTGTTCCAGCACCCGCAACAACTCGGCGCCGACCCGCTCGCCCGCCACCCGGCGCAGGCTCACCTTCCGCCCCTGCTCGAATACCGCATCGTCGACCACCATCCCCAGTTCCAGCGCGAACCGGGCCGCGCGCAGCAGGCGCAACGGGTCGGATGCCAGCGCGCCGTCCGAGGCCGGCCGGATGACGCGTGCCGCCAGGTCCTGCCGACCACCGGTCGGGTCCAGCAAATCACCGACCCCGGTGGCCGTCACCAGGCAGCCCAACGCGTTGATGGTGAAATCCCGGCGCCTCAGGTCGTCGTCAATCGTACCCGCACCCAGGCCGACAAAGTCGAAGGTCCGGCCGGCCAGCACGACCCGGGCCTCGTCGTCCGGCTCGGACAGCGGCACGAAAGCGCCGCCGGTCTCGCGGGCGAAGCGCCCCGCGAAATCCACGCCCGAGCCCGGGACCGCGAAGTCGAAGTCGGTCGGCTCGCGGTCCAGCAGCGCATCGCGCACCGTGCCGCCAACCACGTACAGCCCGTCCCCGGCCAATTCGACCAGCCGGCCACGGACCCGGCCCAGCCGGTCCAGACTGCGGGCAATCGCGGCTTCCACGCCAGAGCATAACGACCGGCCCGACCCGGTCAATCGGCTGAAGGAGCAGGACGGGAGCAACCGCCAAGGACGACAGGGAGAGGACTGAGGAATCAAACACCAAGACACCAAGAGCGCAAGGCTGAGGAACAAGGAAGCAGGACGGAGGGAGAACCACGGATGAACACCGATACACACAGATGTCATTGCGAGCCGCCGAAGGCGGCGCGGCAATCTCAACCGCCAAGCACGTCAAGGCAAGAACCATAGATGAGTAGCCCAATGACGTACCGCAAGTCCACGCCATCGGCGTCCTGCGCCAACACGGACAGGCACCGACAGGCCAGGCCTTTGGAATGCGGCAGCGCGACCGCCGCCTTCTATCCCTGTCCGTCACTTCTGATATCACGTCTCTGGTCCCTGACTTCTGATTTCTCGGTTCTGACTTCTGCCTTCTCCTCTTGCTCCTCCCTCTGATTCATCCCTCATCCCCTCACTTGTCCCCTCCCCCTACGATTCTCAATCACGTCAACCCCGTGACGGCTATCGTGCGCGCGGTTGCCGCACCCGGCCGCGCCAGTGCCAGCAAGGCGCGCGCGCCCTTCCACCGGCCGACCGGCCTTGACGCGTTCTTGATAAGAGCGGTCTTGATTCCACCGCCATAATCCCTAGTCTGAGCATCAGTGACTGGAGGTTACCTCTGAAATTCCAGGTTTTCGCCAAGGAGAACTGCGAACTCTGCCAGAAAGCGCAGGACGTTCTCTCCCGCATCGGGGTGGAGACCGATGTCCGCTATGTCGAGGGCACGAAGGCCACGCCGGAGAACGTCGCCGACTTCGCCTGGCACGACTGGGTGGACAAGATGCCCCTGGTCGTCGCCTTCGATGACGGCCGCGTCGTCGCCCGGTGGAACGGCGACGCCATCCGGCTCGGGTTTACCCCCGAGGTTCGCCGGCTGCTCCAAGCCGGCGCCGCGCCCGGTTCCTGAACCCGCGCGACATCCCCGAAACCCGCTCCCGGCCAACCGGGTCTAACAGTTGAACAGGAGGAGAAGATGAGTGACAAGCACGTCGACCCGGTCTGCGGGATGGAAGTGACCGAGGAAGAGGCGGCCTGCAGCGTCGAGTTCCAGGGCAAGAAGTTCTACTTCTGCAACGAGGCCTGCCGGGACCAGTTCTCGACCGACCCGTCGAAGTTCATCGAGCAACGGGACTGACCTCTTTGAGACAGGCGCGGCCGGGGGCAAGACCCCCGGCCGCGTTGCTTTCCGCCTCGGCTAGCCGCCGTAGCCGTACTGCTGAAGCATCTCCTGGATGAACCCGCCGCCGCTGAAAATCCCGACCGCCAGCCCGATGATGCTGCTGATCAGCCCGAGCGCCATCGAGATGATCGTCACGATTCCCATTATCTTGAACAGCGTGCTGATCTGCTTGGTGTAGCCGGCCAGCGACCCCGGGTCGCCCCTCTCGGCGTACTCGCCCGCCCGGCCCCCGGCCTTCACCATCAGGACCCCGAGCCAGATCGGCATCCAGGCGAAAATGATGCCGACAATCGTCAGCGCGTAGAGCGCGCCGCCGATGATGCTCAGGATGCCTAGGAACTTGAGCCAGCCCTTGCTGCCGCGAACATTCTCGCGGATCGCCTGCGCGGTGAAATCGACTCCTGCGGTTGCTTCCATTCTACCTCCTTTGCTGGTAGTCATCAGTCATCTGCTCAGTGGTGAAACAGCCTCAGCCCGGTGAACGCCATCACCATCCCATAATCGTCCGCCGCCCGGATGACTTCCTCGTCCCGGCTCGACCCGCCCGGCTGGACGATGAACCCTACACCGCTCCGCGCCGCCCGGTCGATGTTGTCCCGGAACGGGATGAAGGCGTCCGACCCGAGCACCGAGTCCCGGAACCGGTCCAGCCACTCCCGCTTCTCATCCTGGGCGAGCGGTGGCGGCACGTCGTCGAACCGCTCGCGCCAGGCCGCGCGCTCCTGCTCGGTCACGTCGTCCTCGAGGTAGAGGTCAACTGCCGTCGCCCGGTCCGACCGGCTCACGCCCCGGCGGAACTTCATCGCCCGCACCTTCGGGTGCAGCCTGAGCAGCCACCGGTCGGCCTTGGCGCAGGCGAGCCGGGTGCAATGGATGCGCGACTGCTGGCCCGCGCCGACACCGATCGCCTGCCCCTCGCGGACCACGCACATCGAGTTCGACTGGGTGTACTTGAGCACGACCATCGCCACCAGCATGTCCCGCCGCGCAATCGCGGGCAGTTCGGTCCTGCGGGTAACAACGCGTTCGAGCGACTCGGGCGTTGTCGGCTTTGAGTTCCGCTCCTGCTCGAGCGTCACCCCGAAAACCTGGCGCGTCTCGGTCGTGCCCGGCTCGAAATCGGCGTCGACTTCGAGCACCGGGTAACTGCCGCCCTTCTTGGCCTTGAGCAGTTCGAGCGCGCCCGGCTCGAAGCCCGGCGCGATGCAGCCGTCCGAAACCTCGCGTTTGATCAGCCGGGCGGTCGGCACGTCGCAGGGGTCGCTCAGGCCAACCCAGTCGCCGAACGATGACATCCGGTCCGCGCCCCGGGCCCGGGCATAGGCCGCGGCCAGCGGCGACAGCTCGCCCGGTTCAACCCCGCACGACTCGGCCAGTTCCGGGGTGAGCTCGACCCCGAGCGCCGCGCCCGCCGGGCTGACGTGCTTGAACGACGCCGCCGCCGGCATTCCGGCAACCGCACGCAACTCGCGCACCAGTTGCCAGGAGTTCAGCGCGTCAAGCAGGTTGACGTACCCGGGCCGGCCGTTGAGCACGCGGAACGGCAGCCGGCCGTCTGAAACGAAGGCCCGCGCCCTGCCCTGGTGTGGGTTCAGCCCGTAGCGGAGCGGCAGTTCGTCCATCGGGTCAAGCTATCCGCCGGTGGGCGATTGTCAAGCCCGGGGTCCGCCCCGCTTTGACCGGGCCGGCCCGGCCACTAGACTGGTGGTCGAACACGACCGACCGATGTTGCACCGCACGCTGTTTGGCCTCCTCACCGCCGCCTTGGCCCTCGCCGGCCCGGGCAGCGTCAACGGCTTCGTCCGCGACGCGGCCTCGGGCGAGCCGCTGGCCTACGCCAACGTCTGGCTCGAAAACACCGAGTACGGCGCAGCTGCGGGCGACCGGGGCTACTACTATATTGGCGGTATCGAACCCGGCGAGTACAAACTGGTCGCCTCCTACATCGGCTACGAGACCGCTCGCCGCGAGGTCACCGTCAGCGCGGACCGGACCCTGACCGTCAACCTGGAGCTCTCCACCGGATCGGTGAAGGTCGACGAGGTCGTGGTCAGCGCCGAGCGGGCGATATTCGAGCGCGAGGTCGAGGTGTCGGTCACCCGGCTCGATACCCGCCAGTTCCAGGCAATGCCCCGGGTCGGGGGCGAGGTTGACCTGCTGCGCACCATCCAGCTCCTGCCCGGCGTCATCGCCACCTCGGACTTCTCCAACAAGCTCTACATCCGCGGCGGTTCGCCCGACCAGAACCTCGTCCTGCTCGACGGCATCACCGTTTACAACCCGGCCCACCTGTTCGGCATCTTCTCCCCCTTCGTGCCCGAGGCGGTCGCCGACGCGACCCTGCACGCCGGCGGTTTCCCGGCCGAGTACGGCGGCCGGCTCAGCTCGGTGCTCGACGTAACTACCCGGGAAGGCAACTCGCGCCGCTACACCGGCCAGGGCTCGGTCTCGATGCTCGCCGCCACCGGCATCGTCGAAGGGCCGATCCCGAACGGGTCGTTCCTCGTCGCCGGTCGCCGCACCTACCTGCCCGACGTCCTGCTCGCGGCGTTCGGCGTCGAGGGCGTCGGCTACTACTTCTACGACCTGATGGGCAAAGCGAACTACGAACTCAACCCCGACACCCGCTTCACCCTCGCCGGCCTGCTGGCCGAGGACGTGCTCGACTTCGCCGACCCCGACGACCCGGAAGGGCTCAATGCCCGGCTCGGCTGGGGCAACCGCGGTGTCTCGGTTCGCTCCAACCTGATACTGAACCCGACGCTCTACGGCGAGGCGCTGGTCTCCTGGTCCAATCTCTACGCCGGGTTCGACGTCGTCTTCGAGAAGACCGACACCGCCCGGCTCAACACCGACCTGACCGACTGCCTGTTCAAGAGCGACTTCACCTGGTACGCGGCCGACCGGCACACCATCGACATCGGCGCCGAGGCCCACTACCTCGAGATGGAGAACCGCGCCGTCTTCGACACCTTCGGCTTCGAACGGACCAACGACAACTGGCCGCTGGCCGTTTACGCCAGCGACCGCTGGGAAATCGCGCGCGAAAAGCTCTTCCTCCAGCCCGGCCTGCGCTATGCCTGGTACGAACAGGGCAACAAGCACCAACTCGAACCGCGCCTTGGCGCCAAGTACCGCCCGGCCGAAAACACCGCCCTGAGCGCTTCCTTCGGCCGCTTCACCCAGCCGCTCGTCACCCTCAACTCCACCGACCCGATATTCGCCATCTACGACGTCTGGCAGTCGGTGCCCGCCGACCGGCCCTCGCCCACCGCGCTCCACTTCATCGCCGGTGTCGAGCAATGGCTGCGCCGCGACGTCATCTTCGAGTTCGAAGCGTGGTACAAGGACTACGACAACCTGCTCGAGTCGCGCTACGGCCAGTTCTTCACCCCGGTCGACTCGCTGCTCGACGCCGACGGCTGGTCCTCGGGCCTCGACCTGATGCTCCGCCGCACCGAGGGCTGGTTCAACGGCTGGGTCAGCTACTCGTTCATGTGGACCCGGCGCAGCATCGGCGACGAGTCCTACAACCCGCACTACGACCGCCGCCACAACCTCAACGTGCTCTTCAACCTGCCCGCGCTGTTCTGGGGCACCGACCTGTCGGCCCGGTTCACGCTCGGCACCGGCCTGCCCTACTCGGGCGCGGTCGGCTACTTCCCCCGCTACGAGGAGCGACCCCACGCCCGGCCCTGGCCCGAAGACCCGAACTGGGAACTCATCCAGGGCCCGCGCGACGCCTTCCGCTACCCGCTTTACCACCGGCTCGACGTCGGCCTGACCCGCAAGTGGCAGTTCAAGTGGGGCGAGCTGTCCGCCTTCCTCGACGTCATCAACGCCTACTACGCCAAGAACGTCCTGCTCTACTTCTGGGACATCGAGGAAGGCCGGCCACCCGAGCGCAGGCAGATCGACATGCTGCCCATCCTGCCGACCGTCGGCGTCAAGGTGAAGTTCTGATGCGCCGTCTCGTCCCGCTGGTCCTGCTGGCGCTGGTCGCCGCCTGCGAGTTCATCCCCTCGGACGAGTTCATCCCGGTCACCAGCGTCCACGGCTTCGT
>JAFGQF010000170.1 GCA_016935775.1 Caldifarciminota bacterium | reverse complement strand
TGGCCGCGCTGCCCGAGGCGCGGCTGTACCTGGCCGGGCTGGTGTCGGACCGGCTGCGGCAGGCGCTGGCCGGCAATGCCCGGGTGAGATTGCTCGGCGTGGTGGACCACGACCGGGCGTGCCGGCTGATGCGCGGGGCGGACGTGCTACTCTATGTCGGCAAGCCGGGCCAGCCGGTCGGCATCAAGCTGTACGAGTACCTCGGCTCGGGCCGGCCGATAGTGGTTTGCGGGCCGGACGCGGGCGAGGCGGCCGGGCTGGTGACCGGTGCCGGTGCCGGGCTGGCTGTCGGCCGGGTCGAAGATGTGCCGGCCGCGCTGGCGCAACTGCGGGCCGGTTCGTTCGCGGGTTCGGACCGAAGCCGGTTCGACCGGAGGCAGCAGGCGGGCCGGCTGGCCGAACTGGCCGAGCGGCTGGTGGTCGGCAGGCCGGCCTGGTCAGCGGCGGCGCAGCCGCCAGGCGGCAATCCGTAGCGCCATCACGATTCCCGACAACGGGACCAGCACGACCGACTTGAGCCAGAACCAGCCCCCGCGGTCGTGCTTCCGCAGGTAGCGGATGAGCGAGCGGTACTGCTCGCGGATCATCCGCGGCTTGACCCTGGCGGTGCTGGCCCCGCGGCGGTGGGCGACCACCGCGTCGGGCAGAAACCAGGTGACGAGCCCCGAATCCCTCATCCGGCGTGACAGGTCGACATCGGGGTAGAGGATGGGGAAGGCCTCGTCGAACCCGCCCAGCTTCTCGAGCACCGCCCGCCGAACCAGCAGGCAGGAGGTCATCGGTTGGGGCGCGGGGCCGGGACTCCCGTAGTCGAACCAGGCCATTCGCAGGGCGCCGAGCTTCCGGCTGCGCGGGAACAGCCGTGACAACCCGATAAGCTCCCAGAACACCGAGCTGGCGGTCGGCAGGTCGCGGACCGATTGCTGAGTGCGGTCGGTCCGGTCGTAGTCCGCCAGCCGGGGCGCGACCGCGGCGTGGCCGGGGTTCTGGTCGAGGTGCTCGACCAGCCGGTCGAGCGCGCCGGGAAGCACGCGCGTGTCCGGGTTTAGCAGCAGGACGAACTCGCCGCGGCAGGAAGCCAGGCCCTGGTTGTTGGCCCGGGCATAGCCGAGGTTGGCGGTGTTCTCGATTACCCGGGCGTGATGGTAGCCGGCCAGCCGGGCGCGGGTGTCGTCTTCCGAGGCGTTGTCAACGACGATGACCTCGAACGGTCGCTCGGCGTGCAGCGAATCGAGGCAGGGCTCGATGTCGGCGGCGCTGTTCCAGGTGACGATGAGAACCGAGAGCCGCGGACGGACAGGGTTCGAGGGTTCGAGGGTTCCAGGGTTCAAGGGTTCCGGCGAATGACGAGTGACGAATGTCGAATGGGCCGGGCCGGTGATGAGCGGCTAGCGGGCAGTCGCATCTGCCGCCACCCGGGTCCGCCAGTAAGCGAGCAGGTCGGTGAGGGTCTGGTCGAACGGGATTTCCGGCCGCCAGCCGGTGGCCTGCACGAACCTGTCCGACGAGCCGCTGAGCAGCGGGATGTCGCGTTCCCGCAGGCGCTCGGCGACGGTGCGGTACTCGACCGGGACCCGCGCCAGGCGACACAGGGCCTCGACGCCGTCGCGGATGAGAACCGGCCGGCTGGAAGTGATGTTGTAGGTCTCGCCCGGCTCGCAGCGCTCGAGCGCCAGCTCGTAGGCGCGGCAGATGTCGCGGACGTCGGTGTAGTCGCGCCGGGTGTCGAGGTTGCCGAGCTCGATGACGCCGCCGCCGGCGCGCTCAAGCTCGGCGATGCGGCGGGCGACGGTCGGGAAAACGAAGCGCGGGCTCTGGCCCGGGCCGGTGTGGGAGAATGGCCGGAGGATGACGACGTCGAGGCCGAACGCGCGATGGGAGAAGCGGCCTGCTTCCTCGGCCGCGAGCTTGCTCAGGGCATAGGGGCTGACCGGCAGGGCCGGCGATTGCTCGGTGAACGGCCCGGCGGCCGGGCCGCGGCCGTAGACCTCGGCCGAGGATACCAGCAGTACCCGGGCGCGCGGCGCGGACTGGCGGACCGCTTCGAGCAGGCGCAGGGTGCCGACCGCGTTGACGTCGTAGGTCTCGAGCACGTGGGTCTCGGACTCGGCGACCGAGCTGACCGCGGCGAGATGAACGACCCGCTCCGGACGGGCATCGGCCAGCACCGCGCGCAGGAATTCGAAGTCGCGGATGTCGTGGCAATGGAGCTCAACCCTGTCAAGTCCGGTGCAGGGCGCGAGGTGGATGCCGATGACCTTGTGGCCGGATTCGAGCAGCCGGCCGGCAAGGTGCCGGCCGACGAAACCTTCGATCCCGGTGATCAGTACCCGGCTCATCAGAGCCGCCGGCTCTGGCTAGACCCGGGCGCGCCAGTGGTCGAGCAGGTCGGCCATCGTCTGCTCGAAGGCGTACTTCGGTTTCCAGCCCGTCTGTTTCTTGAGCTTGGTCGGGTCGCCGACCAGGAGTTCGACGTCGCTGGGTCGCATCCGGGCCGGGTCGGGCTTCACTTCGACCTTGACCCTGGACAGCTTGAGCAGGACCTCGAGCATGTCGCCGATGCGCCAGCCGCTGCCGGTGCAGATGTTGTAGACCTCGCCCGGCTCGCCCTTCTCGAGCAGCAGGTGATAGGCGACGACCGTGTCACGGACATCGGTGAAGTCCCGGACCGCGTCGAGGTTGCCGACGCTGATGGCCGGGTCCTGCTTGCCGGCCTCGATGAGCGCGACCTGGCGGGCGAAGTTGGAGGTGGCAAACACCTCACCGCGGCGCGGGCCGGTGTGGTTGAACGCCCGGGTTCGGACTATCTTGAGGCCGTAGCTCTTGAAGTACTGCCAGCCCATCGCGTCCTGGGCGACCTTGCTGACGCCGTAGGGGCTGAGCGGCCGCAACGGATTGGTTTCCTTGATCGGCGTCTCGTCGGGCAGGACCAGGCCGTATTCCTCGGAACTGCCGGCGATCTGGATGCGGCAGTCCAGCCCCGCCGCGCGGACTGCCTCGAAGAGGTTGCTCTGGCCGATGATGTTGGTGCCGAGGGTCTCGGCCGGCGCAATCCATGACATCGGCACGAAGCTCTGGGCGGCGAGGTGGAAGATGCCGTCGGGCCGGACCCGGGCAACGAGCTCCCGGACCGAGGTGGCGTCGCGCAGGTCGCAGGTGTGGAGCCGGAGCCGGTCGCGGATTCCCTCGATGTTCTCGGTGCGCGAGCGCCAGCGAATCGTGCCGTGGACCTCCGCTTCTTGCTGCGCCAGCAGCCTTTCGGCCAAGTGGCTGCCGGCGAAGCCGGTGATGCCGGTGATGAGGTACTTCAACGACTGCTCCTGTTCCGGTGCCGCCAGGTGTCAGACCTTGGCGACCTTGCCCGAGCGAATGCAGCGGGTGCAGACCCAGATCCGCTTGGTGGTGCCATCCACCTTGACGCGGACCCGTTGCAGGTTAGGTTCCCAGCGCCGCTTGGTCACGTTGTGGGCGTGGCTGATGTTCGAACCCACGCTGGCAACCTTGCCACAGATTTCACAATGACGAGCCATGATTTCCTCCTGGCGATATAAGCCTGTGTCGGTGCAGAGGATAGCGCAAAGCGCCGGCCAGTCAAGCGCCGGGTTCAGGGCAGGCGGATGAACCTGGCCGTCGCAGCCGGCCCGTTTCGGGGCTGGAGCCGGACGAGGTACAGGCCGGGCGGAAGGTTGGCCGGGATGCCGGTCCTGCCTGCCGGCACACGAAGGCGTGCGAGACAGCGGCCCGTGACGTCGACAACCCGGACCTCGACCGGCGACGGGGTGATGACCTCGAAGCCGTGGCGGGAAGCAGCCGGGACCACCCGGCACGACGGCACGAACGGTACGGGCTGTTGGGCGATTCCCGACGCCGGGAGCCCGGATGCCGGGAACCGCAGCCGGATTACCGGGTTGCGGGTCGGTGGACCCTGGCCCTGTTCCCAGAAGCCGGCCACCTGGTCCGCGAAGTAGAGCAGCTCGAGGGTGTCGCAGGCGACCTCGGCCAGGAACGGGAACCGCTTGCTGGACTGGTCGGGAGCGGTCAGCCGGACCGGCTCGCCCCAGGTTCGGCCGCGGTCGGTCGAGCGCGCGGCCCAGACGTCGGCGCGCGCGAGCCCGGTTAGCGGCTCAATGTTGTCCGGGTCGAACTGCTCCCAGGCAACGTAGAGCTCGGCCGAACGCGGGTTGAAGGCAATGGTCGGGCGGCCGGCGGCAAGGGCGTTGTCGCCGACCCGGACGGTTTCGGGCAACTCGAACCGGTGGACCGGGTACCAGGGCGGCGAGTCGTATTTGGAGTAGAGCCAGAGTTCGCTGCGGCTCGGGTTGCTGCCGTCGTGGAAGCCGGCTACGAGGTAGAGCCGGATCGAGTCGTAGTAGGCCGCGGCGCCGAGCAGGTTGCGGTTGAGTGTCGTGCGGCTGCGCAGCGAGTCGGACAGCGGCACGACCGGGTACCAGCTCTGGCCGTTGTTCGGCGTTTCCTGCAGGAAGAGCCGGCCGGCGCGCGGGCCGTCGGTGGCGGCCCAGATGCAGCCAAAACGGCCGGTCTTTTTCGACGAGGCGAGGCTGTAGGCCGGGAACGGGCCCACCAAGTCGAGCCGGCGATACGAGAACCCGGAGCTGAAGAAGACCGTGTCGTTGCGCGAGGCCAGGAACTTGGGCCAGCCGTAATTGGTGGTTGAAATCAGGTTGTGCCGGAAGCCGGCGCCGGTGTAGCGCTCAACGAAGCCGGCCTGGCCGGGCAGGGTATCTTCGAGGTAGGCGGTCTGGGCAACTCCGCGCGTGAGAAAATCCGTCGATACAACCGCCGCGCCGTTGGTGATGTCCACGTCGAGGCAGCCGAGGTTGCGCGGGTATTCGTTGATGACGGTGCCGTCCGGCCAGCGCCAGGTCGAGTCTCGCGGGCAGAAGTTGTACCGGATGTCACCGAATCCGTCCTTCCAGACGGCGTGGGTGCCGCGCAGCGTGTCATTGACGACATAGCGCAGCGAAGTCGCATAGACCTGCCGGTCGCGGTCCGTGAAACCGACGGTGTCCGACACCGACTGCCCGACGAGCAAAGCGGGTACGACGAGCAGGGCGAATGCGATGGCTCTCGCCATTACGCGGGTGGACACTTGCACCACTATAGGAGACGTCCGGCAGGGGTCAAATGCCCGCCCCGGCTTGACCGGCACGCGGGCCGCAATAGGCTTGGCCGATGAACGAAGCGAGCGAAACGTGCTGTCACGTGGTTGTCCGTGGGCTGGTGCAGGGCGTTTTCTTCCGGCGGTTCGTGCAGGAAGAGGCTCGCGGCCGGGAGTTGAGGGGAGCGGTCTGGAACCGGCCCGACGGCGCAGTCGAGGTCATCGCCGAGGGCGCGAAACCGGCAGTCGAGCAGCTCATCGAGAGGGTCCGGCAGGGACCGCCCGCTTCCAGGGTGGACGAGGTCACGACCCGTTGGAAAGACCCGTCAGGCGCGTACCGCGACTTCTCGGTCGCGCACCCTTGAGACATCGAGTGCCGCCGGGTTCCGTCCCTGCCCGCTTGACTGGTGCGGCACCGGGACTAGACTGCCGCCGGAATCTGCGATGAGTTCAGCTCTGCGGCGTACCGACGAGGCCGTCATTGCCATCGAGCTGCTCTTCCTGCTTTTCGGGATAACGCTGCTCAGGGTGCTGCTCTCACCCGGGTCACGCTCGTTGACTTCGGTCCTGGTGCTGTGGGTGATCCTCGTGACGACGAGCTACCTGGCCGGCGAGTTCGAGAGCCCGGTGCGTTGCAGCTTCGGGCTGACGATCAGGACCCAGGCCAGTTTCGCGCTCAGCTACGTTGCCTACAGCGGCATGCACGTCGTCTGGCCATGGTGCGAGATCCTGTCGGTTCGGTTCTGGCTCGGACTCTGGTTCTACCTGACAGTGCTCGCGCCGTTCCTCGGGATTGCCGTCCGACGCCTGGTTCGGCAGCGGGTGCTGCTGGCGACCGACCTGAACCGCGACAAGGTGGCGATGATGCGCTGGTGGGGCTACGAGTGCGAGGAGGTCGTGCCGATTACCGGCCTGGTCGACTGGCTGCAGAAGAACGTCGACCAGTACGGCTGGGTGGAGCTGTACAACACCATCGTCGTCGATATCACCGACTACCGAACCGAGTACGCGGTTGCCGGGATATCGCGCGACTACTTCGTGGACTTCGTGGGGGTGCCGGCCTTTGGCATGGCAGGTTACCTGTTCGGTCCCCACCCGCGCCATGTCACATCCTATCCGTTGCACAACGTCGCCCGCCGGCTCAAGCGGATGATTGACCTGGTGCTCTCCGGGGTGTTCATTGTCCTGTTCGGGCCGCTGCTGCTGCTGCTGGCCGTGGTGATCAAGCTGGACAGCCGCGGCCCGGTCTTCTACCGGCACCGGCGGCTGGGACGCAACATGCGTGAGTTGAACGTCCTCAAGTTCCGAACCATGCACCGGGACGCGGACCGGCGGCTCAAGCAGCTGCTCGAGTCCGACCCCAAGTTGAAGCGGGAGTTCGAAGCGACGTTCAAGCTCAAGCGCGACCCGCGCGTCACCCGGGTCGGCCGGGTGTTGCGCAAGCTCAGCATCGACGAACTGCCGCAGTTCTTCAATATCGTCGGCGGACAGATGAGCCTCGTCGGGCCGCGACCGATAGTCAAGGAGGAGGTGAAGTACTACGAGGACTATTCGCTGATGCTGTTCCGCGTGCCGCCCGGAGCGACCGGGCTGTGGCAGGTTTCCGGCCGTTCCGAGACCAGCTACGCGCAGCGCGTCGAACTCGATACCCGCTACGCGCTCGAGTGGTCGCTCTGGGGCGACGTCAAGATTATCTTCAAGACGGTCCCGGCCATCCTGAAGCGACGCGGGGCCTACTGAGCCTCCTTGACAGGCACTCAACCTTGCTGACAATGGCCCGATGAGAGTTGAGCGTGCCGATGTCGCGGCAATCCGGCTCTGCGAGGAGCGGGGCATGTTTCCCTCGGACGGCGACCTTGCCCGTTACGGTATCGACCGTGACGAGTACCGCCTGCGTCTGGGCCGGCTTGCGACGCAGCGGGTCATCCGCGGCTATGGCGCGGTGACGGTCGTACCGCCGCTGCTGCGGGGCGACTGGGTGTGGGCCGCGCTGCTTGCAAACGTGGCAAGGCCGCTGGGCGCGGCGAATCTCCTCGCCGCGAAGCTCCCGTACGTTGCCGACATCGTATTGAACTCGGGGTTGCCGCAGGACCTGGGACCCAACCTGGCGGTGCTGTTCTATGCCCGCGATTTCCAGACAGCGGCCCGGTTCATCCGCGGCACAATCGAGATGGAGCACCACGAGGTCCATCGCGTGGCGGACTACTCATTTCCGGTGAAGGTGGCCCTGTCCGGTCCCGAGCGCGAACTGCTGAGGTTCCTCGTCGCCCACCCGGGCGCGGCACCGGACGAGGTGGCGGCGGCGCTCGATCGACCGGCTGACTGGGTGCAGGCCAAGCTCGACCGGTTGTCCTGGACATCGGAGAACCGTTCGGGCCTGATTCGCATCCAGCCCGACGTCGACTGGTCCCGGGTCGAGAACTTCGGGCATTTCCACTTCGCGCTGGTCACCGGTCACCGGCCGGACGCGCTCGAGAAGTTGCTGGGAGAGCGCGGCTTCGAACTGGTGTTCAATGGACGCCCTTACCGGGAACGCTACGTCCAGGTCGAGTCAGATGTCTGGGGCATCGCCGACCTGATGGAGCGTGTCTCGTTTCTCAACAGCATCGGCGGGGTACGGGTGGCCGGTGTGACCTGGAACGAGCGGGTCTTCGTGAACTCGACGTGGGCCGCCGGGGTGTTCGAGCAGGCCGGTCAGGGAATGAGCAGCAGCCGGCCGGAGCAGGAGCCGCCCGGGTCCGCCCGCCAGAAGTAGATGCCGGCGCCGGCCTTCCGGCCGGCACCGCGCCAACGGAAGACTCCGTCACCGTCGGGTGCGAGCTGTTCGATAACCCGGCCGTCGGGCGTGATAATCTGCAGCCACTGCTTGTTCAAGGCCGGGATTGCCAATACCTGTCCGGCGCGCAATACCTGGGTTGTCGGTTGCGGCTTCGACGGGGATGACGGCAGTGCTTCAAGGACCCCGGGCTGGCCGGCGAACCCGCCCTGGATGGCGAGCGCGTAGGACTGCCGCTCGGTGAAGACGCTGCGGGCAAGAACCCGGATCGTCCACCAGCCGGTCAGCGGCAGGTCCAGGACGCAGCCTTCCTCGACGTTGCGTTCGTCCCATTGCTGCGGGTTGGCGCGGGACTGGCCGTCCAGGAACTGGTTGCCGCGGTAGCCGTTGCCGTCCGGGCTGACCAGTTCGAGGTCGAGATCGTTGACAATTGCCACCTCGGCTGCCGGCGCGGCGGCGGTGTCGGTCCAGCAGAGCGCGACCCGGAGCGGCCGACGGTCGGTCAGCAACAGGCGGTACTCGTGGAACTGGCCGGTGGCGAGCCCGAGGGTTTCGTCCATGAAGGTGATGGCGACGGTGTCGTCGGGGAAGTGAAGCAGCCGGCTCAGGTTGAACCGTCCCCAGCCGAAGTCATTGGCCGGCAGGCTGTCGGCTTCCACCTCCGGGTCGGCGGCCAGCATCGAGAAGGCCCGAAGCAGGGCCGAACTGAGCGTTGGCCGTGACCGGTTCGGGTCTGGCGTCCCGAACGGGTAGCGGCCCTCGCGGAAATACTGGCGGACCAGGGTCAGGGCCCCGCTGACCGCGGGTGCCGACCAGCTCGTCCCGTTGCGCAGGGCGTAGGATGCAAATCCCGGGCCGTAGGCCGTCGTCACCGCGCGGCCGGGAGCGACGACCAGCGGTTTGAGACGGCCGTCGCGGGTCGGGCCTCGTGACGAGAATGTGGCCAGTTCGCGGCCGTCGGTTCCGTTCTCGGTCGCGCCGACGGTGATGATGTTCTTGGCGCAGCCCGGATGACCGATCTTGTACTGGCTGCCGCCGTTGTTGCCTGCCGCCCAGACCGCGGTGAACTGCTGGTCGTTCCAGCAGGTCGCGTCGAGCGAGGCCTCCAACAGCCGATAGTAGCCGAGCGAGGCGTTGGACCCGAACCCACCGATCACCTGGCGGACCGGCGCGGGCATCCCGTTCGACAGTCGCACCGAATCGAGCAACTCGGTGATGTCGTCGTCGAGTACGTAAAGCCCGTTGGCCGCGCCGACGTCAACGAAGTACAGCCGGGCGTCGGGCGCGACGCCGTCATCCCGGCTCAGGTTGCCGCAGAGCGAGTCGTTGCCACAGAGCGTACCGGCCACGCCGGTGCCGTGATAGCCGGCTGCGCCCGCATCGCCGAAGGCGGCGCCGGGGTAGAGCTTGTAGGCGGCGACCTTGCGGTGGAATGGAAAGACGCCCGGGGCTAGGAGCGGCAACTCCGGGTCGCGGAACTGGTCGTGCTCGGTGATTATCCCCGAGTCGAACAGGCCGGTGACTTCGTCCTGGCCACGGACGCCATTTGCCCACGCACGCCGGCCGCCCGGGTCGGGGGATGCAGGCAGCCAGCCGGTCTGCATGACCCACTGGACGCGGCTGTTCAAGGGTTCGATGCTGTCCGGGGCCTGGACCCAGGCAACGGCATCGAGTCCGGCGATTGCCGGCAGTCGGTCGGCGGCTACCCGGGCGCGAACCGTGCGCGGTTCGACCCGGGTGACCGTGACCCCGGCACCGACCTGGTGAAGCCGGTCGGCCAGCGCCGGGCCGTCGATGAAGGACCAGGGTGCTACGACAACCTCGGACCAGCCGGCGGCGGTCAGCAGCTCCGGCGCGAGTTTGGCGCGGGACGGAAAAGGCGCGAGCCATGACACGCCGGCAAGCGTACAAACCGCGCCGGCAGTCACCGGCCTTTCGGGTCGGCAGATGACCGTTTGCCAGGCGACGTACCCGAGCGGCACAAGCCCTGCTCGTCGCAGCCGGTCGAGCACCGGACGCCCGGGCGGCGAGTCGAGGCCGATCAGCCAGCAGGAACCGACCGGCAGGGGGCAGTCGGCGGGTAGAGGTGCAAGTCCGGCCGCGTCGAGCTCAAGCCCATTGGCGAACCGTACCGATGCGGCCCGGTATGGTTCGGGCGTGAAAGGGCGGGCCGGGCCGTGCTGCAGCCCCGCACCGAACGCGATGGAGCAGAGCAGCAGCAGGCTCAGCCCGCCCCCTCCCGGTAGCAGGTTCCCGGGCTAGAGACCCAGGAGCTCGACTATCGCCGAGGTGACCTGTTTCATATCGTCCAGCGCCAGGTCGCCCATGTGGGCGATGCGGAAGGTCTTCTCTTTGAGGTCGCCGTAGCCGTTGGAGATCTGCATCCCCTTGCCCGCGAGGCCGGCGTTGAGGTCCTTGACGCTCACGTCCCGCGTGTTGGCGACAGTGGTGAGGGTCACCGATTCGTAGCCGGGTTCGGGGAAGAGCGCGAAGTGCTGCTTTGCCCACGCGCGCGTGAACTCGGCCATCTCCAGGTGGCGGCGGTAGCGGCCGGGCATCGTTTCCTTGAGTATGTGGTCGAGCTCGGCGTCGAGCGCCCAGAGCAGCGAGATGGCGGGCGTGGTCGGGGTCTGGTGGTCCTTGTCGTAGCGCTTGAGCATCGCGTCGTAGTCGAAGTAGTAGCCGCGGTCGGGCACGGTGCGGCACTTGTCGAGGGCGCGCTGCGAAACGACGGCGACCGCCAGCCCCGGCGGCAGCGCGACCGCCTTCTGGGACGAGGCGACCACCACGTCGAGCCCGAGTTCGTCGATTTCAAACCAGTCACCCATCAGTGCCGAGACTGCGTCCACCAGCACGAGCACGTCAGGGTACTTTTCCTTCATCATCCGGCCGATGTCCTCGATCGGCTGGCGGACGCCGGTCGAGGTTTCATTCTGGGTGATGGTCACGGCGGTGTAGCCGCCCTTGGCCAGTTCGGCGTCAATCAGCTCGGGCTTGATTGCCTTGCCCCACTCGGCGTCTACCCGGGCCGCCTGGCGGCCGCAGGACTTCGATATCTTGAACCAGCGGTCCGAGAACGCGCCGTTGACGGTGTGCAGCACCTTGCCGTCGGTGGCGACGCAGTTGCGGATTGCGCCTTCCATCGTGCCGGTCCCGGACGAGGTGAACCACATCACGTGGTTCTTCGTTTTCAGCGCTTCGGCGGTCTTGGAAACGCAACGGTGGTAGAGCTCGCCGAACTCCTTGGAACGGTGACCGATCATCCATTGGGACTGGGCCTTGAGAACCTCTTCCCGGACTTCGGTCGGGCCCGGGATGAACAGCTTCTTGTGCACTGTTGACCTCCTGTTGGTGCGTCAGTTTTCGATCACACGGATTTCGATTTTGCGCCGGCGCGGGCCGTCGAACTCGCAGAAGAACACGCCCTGCCAGCGGCCGAGGAGCAGCCGGCCGTCCGCGACCGGAACCCGGACGCTCGACCCGACCAGCACCGCCTTGATGTGGGCGTCGGCATTACCCTCGCGATGCCGGTAGCCCGGGCCGGGCGGCGCCAGCCGGTCGAGCGCGGCGACGATGTCGCGGGCGACGTCCGGGTCGTGTGCCTCGTTGACCGTCACCGCCGCGGTGGTATGAGGCACGAACACGACACAGACCCCGTCTTCGACCCCGGACCGTTCGACCGCCTCGCGCAGCCCGTCGGTGATGTCCACCAACTCGCTCCGGGTACTGGTCTGGATTTCCAGCGTCTCCACGGCAGGGTATGTTAGTCGGGCGTTCGATGAGTGTCAACGCGGGCGCTGCAGTTCTTTGACTTGAATGACGGCAGGGCTAGAATTGAGGACAAGGTGCAATCCAGGGCCGGTCCAGGCCCGGCGCGCAGTGCCGGGCGGCCGGCCAGGCAACAAAACGCAGGAGGAGCAAGTGAAGAGAACGTCAGTGGTTCTTGCGCTGGCGCTGGTACTGGTCGGCACCGGGTTCGCGCTGGTCGGGCCCGAGCTCGAGGCGCAGATTTCGGTCGCGGGCCAGGACCACCAGGTCCCGGTCATCATCGCGCTGCACGAGCAGTTCGACGCGGGCCAGCTCGGCGCGCTGGTTGACGGCATGCCCAAGCGGCTGCGGCAGGCCGAGGTCGCCCGCATCCTTTCCGATTTCAGCGAACAGCAGCAGGCCGGGCTGATGGAGCTGCTGGGCCGGCTCGAGGCCGAGGGCGCGGTCAGCGGCACCGGATCGCTCTGGCTGGTTAATGCAGCCTACTGCCGCGCGACCGAGGCGGCGATTCGCGCGATCGAGCAACACCCGGACGTCTGGTACGTCGACGCCGACGTCAAGCACGTGCCCGGTTTGCTGCCGGCTGCGGCGGTCGGCGACGCGACCGACGGCGGCGAGGAGATTGACTGGGGCGTGCAGAAGGTCAACGCGCCGGCGGTCTGGGCCCTGGGCTACACCGGCCAGGGCATCGTGGTCGGCGACATCGACACCGGCTGCAACTACAACCACCTCGACTTGGCCGACCACATGTGGACCGATGCCAACTACCCGAACCACGGCTGGAACTTCGAGAACAACACCAACGACCCGATGGACTCCAACGGCCACGGCACGCACACCTGCGGCAGCGTGGCCTCGGACGGGACCGCGGGCAGCCAGTGCGGCGTGGCGCCGGACGCGAACATCATGTCGTGCCGGGTCCGGACGGTGGCCGATTCGCTGGCCGAGACTCAGGTCTGGGCAGCGATGCAGTTCGTGGTCTCGCCGCCGCTGTCGCCGACCAACGGCGGCGACCTGATCACGATGTCGCTGGGCTGGATCAACGGCTGGGACCCGATGCGCAAGCTCTGGCGCGACGGCTGCAACAACGTCGGCGCGGCCGGGGTCATCATGTGCGTGGCGGCCGGCAACGAGCGGTCGAGCTCGCCGCCCTACTCGACCCGGACCCCGGGTGACGTTCCGCCGCCGTGGTGGAACCCGCAGAACGTCGGGACCGGCGCGCTCTCCAACGTCATCTCATGCGGCGCGACCGACTCGAACGATAACTACGCCAGCTTCTCGAGCCGCGGGCCGTCGGAGTGGGGCACGGTTGCCGGCTACAACGACTATCCCCACCCGCCGGGCCTGACCCGGCCGGACGTGGCGGCGCCGGGTGTGAACATCAAGTCCTGCTCGCGATCTTCGAACAACGGCTACACGACGATGTCCGGGACGTCGATGGCGACCCCGCACACCGCCGGCGTGGTGGCGTTGATGCTGTCTAAGAACCCGAACCTGTCGGCGGCGGTGGTGGACTCGATCCTCGAGATCACCGCGGTGGACCGCGGCCCGACCGGCAAGGACATGGACTACGGCGCGGGCCGGATCGACGCTCTCGAGGCGATTAACCACATCACCGGCTCGGGCGGTCCGATGCTGACGCTGCAGGGCACGACCGTGTATGACCCGGGCGGCAACAATAACGGCCGGGTTGACCCGGGCGAGACCGCCCAGCTCGAGATGAGCCTGCGCAACACGGGTGGCGCGGCCTGCAACAACACCGCCGGCACACTCGCCTCGGGCGACGTCCGGCTGGTGGTGTCGGACGCGAACGGCACCTGGGGCAACATCCCGTCGGGCGAGTCGCGGACCAACTCGTCGGACCGGTTCGAGGTCCAGGCCAACTCGAGCATCCCGCCCGGGACCTCGATACCGTGCACGCTGCACGTTTCGGGCGACTCGGCTGACTACACCAACACCTTCGTGTTCAACCTGACGGTCGGCGAGCCGCCGACGCCCGGTCAGCTGCTGATGACCCACGACACCGGCTACTGCAAGCTGACGGTGAGCTGCTTCGGCCCGATCGGCTACGACCTGCCGCCGGCTGACCTCGGCAGCGGGTTCTGCTACCCGAAGGCATCGGCCAGCGCGCTGTTCTACTCGAGTTTCGCGATGGGCAACTCCCAGAGCTATGTGGCCGACCGGCATTTCTCCCAGCCGGCGAGCGGCACGCCCAACCAGGACCTGCGCGTGGTTGACTCGCTGCGGCCGGTGAATCCGCCGCAGGCGGGCTCCGAGCAGTTCCGGGGCAAGTTCAACGACGCCGGCCACCCTTCGGCGAAGTCAATCTCGGTGACCCAGAACAGCTACCAGGACGTCCGCACCGGCTACGACGACTTCGTGGTGCTGGTGTACGACATCGAGAACAACGGCTCGAGCGCGGTCAGCGGGATGTACGCGGGCGTGTTCGCCGACTTCGACATCGGCAGCACCCCGACCTCCAACACCGCGGGCAGCGACGAAAGCCGGCGGTTCACGTGGATGCGCCAGAGTTCGTCTGCCAACCCGACGGTCGGGGTCAAGATCCTCGCGCCGAACTCGTTCGCCAACCTGTCGGCGGTGGACCACGCCCGCTACGTCTACCCTGATTCCTGCATGACCGACGGGCAGAAGTGGCGCTTCCTGGACGGCACGGTGGCCCAGCGCAGCTCGAACCGCGCCTACGACTGGTCGATCCTGACCTCGGCCGGGCCGTTCGACCTGGCGGTGGGGCAGACCTACCGGTTCGCGGTGGCCTTTGTCGGCGGGACGAGCGAGTCCGAGGCGTTGGCCCACGCCGACAGCGCCCAGAGCTGGTTCGACGGCAACGTCGGCATCGTCGAGCGGCCGGGCCAGGAACCTGCGGCGCGGCTGCTGGATGTCCTGCCCAACCCGTTCAGCGGGCGGGCGCGGATTTCCTACCAGGCGACGCGGGCCGGGCGCGTCAAGATAACGGCGTTCGACGTCAGCGGCCGCAACGCCTGGACGGTGTTCGACGGCGACGTCAATGCCGGCCGGGGCGAGGTGACCTGGCAGCCGTCCGAACTGGCCGGCGGGGTCTACTTCGTCCGGCTTGAGGGCCCGGATGGGCTCGTCACCGAGCGGGCGCTGCTCGCCCGGTAGCCGACCCGATTATCCGGTTTCCGCGGGGGCGCCTCGGCGCCCCCGCTCTCTTTGAGCCGGGCTTGACATTACCCTACCAACAGGGTATGTTTCTACGTGGCGCTGACGACCCGCACCAGGTACGCACTTCGGGCATTGATTGACATCGCCCGCAACGATGCCGATGGACCGGTGCGCGCGGCGGATATCGCCGAGCGTCAGCAGCTCTCGGTCGGCTACCTGGAGAGAATTCTGTTGCAGCTGGTCGAGGCCGGGCTGGTGAACTCGCGCAAGGGACCCGGCGGCGGTTACCTGCTGGCCCGGGCGGCCGATGAGGTCAGCCTGGCCGAAGCCATCGCCGCAGTGGGCGAGGAGCTGTTCAGCGTGCCCTGCGTCTGCGAGGCGGGAGTCGAGGAATGCAGCCTCGAGCACGACTGCCCCGCGCGCCGGGTCTGGGCCGGGCTCAACAGCGTGACTCGGGAGTACCTGGAGCAGCAGACCATTGCCGATTTTGCCGGACGTGACCGCCGGGCCGGGACGACCGTAAAAAACGGATTGCGCCCCCTTCGGTCTGCCGTCGACCCAGAATAGGCCGACGGCCCGAATATCGTCCCGACCCGGCGGCGTCCGGCTTGACCATAACCCGGACCCGCCTAACATCAGCCGATGGCTGGCCTCGAGTTCCTGGTGCTTGACGTCTTCGCCCGCGAGCGGTTCCAGGGCAACCAGCTCGCGGTATTCCCACACGCTGCCGGAACCAGTGACCGGCTGATGCAGGACCTGGCCCGGGAGATGCACTTCAGCGAGACGACTTTCATCCTCGACAACAAGCCCAACGAGCGCGGCTGGCCGGTGCGGATATTCACGCCGGCGCGCGAGGTCCCGTTCGCCGGCCACCCGACGCTCGGCACCGCCTGGACAATCTGGGACCGGTTTCTCGGCCGCCGGGCCGACAGCGTCCTCCTTGACCTCAAGGTCGGCGTCGTGCCGGTCGAAATCCACGACGGCGGCGAGCGGCTGGTGATGACCCAGGTGAGTCCCGAGTTCGGCGACGCCTGCCCGCACGCGCGCGCCGCGCGGGCGCTGGGGCTCGAGCCCGGGGATATTGACGGCCGGTTCCCGTGCCGCGAGGTGTCGACCGGGCTCTGGTTCCTCATCGTTCCGGTGCGCACGCTGGCCGCGATGAAACGGATTCGCATCAACCGGGCCGAATACGAGCGGCTGGCGGGTAAGATGCGGGCGAAGGCGGTCCTGGCCTTCTGTCCCGAAACCGAGGACCCGGAATGCCGGCTGCACGTCCGGGTGTTCTGCGAATACTATGACGTGCCCGAGGACCCGGCGACCGGCTCGGCCAACGGCTGCCTGTGCGCGTGGCTGGTGCGGGAGCGGTTCTTTGGGACGCCGGCGGTCGAGCTGGCGACCGAGCAGGGCATCGAGATCGGCCGCCCGTCGCGGCTCCTGCTGGACGGCCGGGAACAGGACGGTCGCATCGCGGTTCGCGTCGGCGGCCGGGTCGTGCCGGTCGGCCGGGGCGTCATCGGGTGAGCCGCGGCCGGGGCGCGGCTTGACCCGTGCCCGCCCGGCGCTACAATCGGTCAAAGGCAGAGAATGACAGCTAAACCAAGGAGGATACGCATGCGTATCATCGTATGCATCGCACTGGCTTTGCCGGTGCTGCTCCTCGCCGCCCCCACCCAGCCGATGACGGTGCTGCCGGACGAGACGACAGTCCCGGCCGAGGCGCCGCACACCGGGTTCGGGCCCGCGGGCGAGGCCGGGAGCTTCGTGATCGGTGCCGTGGACACCATCGGCGGCACCACTTACGACTGGCAGTGGAACGGGCCGGCCTACCGGGCCCTGGCCAACTCGCCGGGCAACGGCGTCCACGCCATCTTCATGTACTCGGCGTCGGACCAGACTACGTTCCCGGACCGGAACATGCGCTACAACTACTACGACCACGGCGCGGGCGCGTGGAACTGGATCGACCCGGACTTCATGCAGTCGGGCGTCAACGTCTTTACCGAGCGCTGCGGGTTCGGCAATATGGACGTGGACCCGGTCAACGGCGTGGCGATGGTTTCGGCCCACCTCGGGTCGCCGATTCACCCGGACGTGGCGCGCGACATGGCGCCCGGCGCGGGCATTTTCGAGTATGCCTCCAGCGCCGGAGTCGCCGACAACTACCAGTGGGCGTACATCAACGTCGACCGGAACTCCGGCGTCCACGCCGCGATGACCACCGACGCCGACGCCTATGATCTCTACTACGCCAACGTCACGACCTGGCCGAACTGGACCACCCCGGTGGGGATGACGTCGCCCCAGCCCGGCCCCGAGTTCCCGACCCAGAACGTCGCCTGCTCGCCGGTGAGCGACAACGTCTGCGTCACCTGGGAATTCTCCGCGGGCGCGCCCGACCCGGGTTTCTACCGCATCTCGACCGACGCCGGCGCAAGCTGGGCCAACCCCGAGGACCTCGGCTGGCCGCCGGCATTCGGCGGCGACACCGCAACCAGCTACCACATCACCTCGATCTTCCCGTTCTACGACAAGGACGACGACCTGCACATCGTGGCGAACGTGATGCCCTATGTCGCCGGGACCGGCTATATCATCCCGGCCCAGCTCTGGCACCGCTGCATCTCCACCGGCCCGACCTGGTGCCACATCCACACCGCGACCTGCGACCCGGCGAACCTGCTGGCCGCGGTCGGTTACAACGCGATGTACGCCTGCCGGCCGAGCCTGGGCGAGGACCAGAACGGCAACCTGTTCATCGCCTGGGAACAGTTCGATTCCTCGAGCGTCGAGCCCGGACCGCCCGAACGGCTCCGCGCCGATATCTTCTACTCCTACTCGCAGGACGACGGGATGACCTGGGAGCCGGCCACCAAGATCACCGACGGCGGGACGGTCACCCACCGGTTCCCGGCGATGCTCGACAACATCGAAGACACGGTGATGGTCAGTTACCTGATTGACCAGTACGCCGGCTTCTACCTCTACGCCGAGGGCCCGGCGACCAACAACCCGATCGTGGTCCAGAAGTGGGCGAACCCCATCGCGGGCGGCGTCGCCGAAGGACCAAAGCCCGAGCCGCTGGCGGTGCGGGCGGACGCGACCCCCAATCCGTTCCGGCGCAGCACGAGCATCAGCTACGAGGTGCCGCGTGCGGCTGCGGTTGAATTGGCGGTCTACGACATCGCCGGCCGGCCGGTCCGCACCCTCGCGACCGGCCTGACCCAGCCCGGTCGCTACCACGCGGCCTGGGACGGCAGGGACGCCGCGGGCGACGCGGTCGCCGCGGGCGTGTACCTGTATCGGTACCGGCTCGGCAAGGAAGAAGTCAGCGGCAAGCTGCT